>CBDUWJ010000343.1:0-3593 GCA_965370895.1 uncultured Anaerolineae bacterium
CGACACTCAGCAACTCGTAGCGCTTGCCGGTAGCAACGGTTGCCCCCAATCGCGTTGCGGCTACATGCGGAGGCAAGGCCACATCTTCGACCATGCCCTCGAATGTGGCAACCGTCATGGATGTGTTCGCCGCCTGTTCAAGGCGGTTCCGTGGCTGTATCGTAGCACAAGTGGTGCGCCTTGGCAAACAAAGGGCCGGGCAGCTAGCGACGCCGTTGTCCCTGGCTGCCCGGCCTCAATGGAGTTGGTTGCCTCGCTAGTCGGCCAAGGCTTCCAGTATGGCCGGGATCACCTGCCGGGCGTCGCCCACCACAGCCATGTTGGCCCCCTTCATAATGGGAGCCTTTTCGTCGCGGTTGATGGCCAGGATGAACTTGGCATCCTGCAGGCCAAAGTGATGGTAGATGTCCCCCGAGACGCCGCAGGCGACGTATAGGTCCGGGGCGATGAACTCTCCACCGACGCCCACGATCTGTTCCTCAGCAATCCAGCCCTCGTCGAACGCACCGCGTGAACCGGCTACTACGCCGCCCAGAGCCTTGGCCAGTTGCTCGACCAGGGCAAAGCCGCCGGCATCGCCCATGCCACGACCAGCGGAGACGACGACCTTGGCTTTGGACAGTGGCACTGCTGGCAAGTCTACGGTGGCATCCAGGTCGGTCCACATCAAGTGGCCGGTTACCCCTGCCAAGTCCAGGTCCACTTTCTGCACGTCTCCGGACCGGTAGGCGTCCTCGTACGGAGTGCGGAAGTAGCCGGGCTGCAGGGTGGCCATCTGAGGGCGAGCATCGGGGCAGGCTGCGGTGTGGTACACCTCGCCACCGAGCGTGGGGAAGGTGCCCAACAGCAGCCGCTCAGACATGTCCAGGTCCAGTTTGATGCAGTGGCTGATCAGGCCGGTGTCCAGGCGCTGGGCAAGCCTGGGAGCCAGATCGTTGCCCAAGGACGTGGCCGGCAGGAGCAGGATCTCGGGGCGGTACTGGGCCACCAGATCGGCGATGGTATTGACATAAACAGACGGCTCATACTGAGCGAAAGCCGGGTCCTGTGCCAGCAGAACCCTGTCGGCGCCGTAAGTGATCAGTTCCTCACCCGAAGCTTCTACGTGTTCGCCCAGCAGTACACCGTAGACGTAGACGCCGATCTGGTCGGCAAGGTCACGGGCTTGGCCCATTGTCTCCAGGGTGGCCGGAAGCAGGGCGCCGTCTGCGGTCTCTGAGACAACCCAGATGTTGCGATACCCTTCTCCAAGCTCTTCGGTCTCCTCCGCCCCTGCCTCTTCTTCCATCCAGTCGTCAATATAGCTAAAGTCCATACCTGCCTCCTACGGTATCCAATGTCGAATATCTGCAACCGCTGTCCAGTGTGCTCGGGCTCTCCAGGATTGGTAATTGGACAACATGGGTTTAGACACCGGATATCAGTCAATCAGCCTCTGGAGCTTGAGGGCCATCACTGCTTCCTGGGCCACGCTGGTGGGATCGCCCTGGAACACTTCACCTACCTCCAGCGGGGGCGGAAAGCTCTCGCTACGAAAAGCCAGAACGGGCGTCAGGTCGGTTTCATCCAGCTCGAGCGCGGCCGCGTCCCACACCGGAATCTGCAACTGCTGATAGGCATTCATGATGCGCGCGCCATGGGGATAGCGGGGTGGAAACGCCTCGGGCGCGACGGTTACCACGGAGGGCAGCGCTGCCTGGACAGCCGCGTACCCTCTCCCCCAGCGTCGTGTGACCTGGAGCGCGCTGCCTTCGGCTGCCAGTGCATAGGCGTCAGTCACCTGGTTGTAGCCTAGCGCTTCGGCCAGCCTTGGTCCGATCTGGCCTGCGCCGGTATCGCCCGATTCGCGTCCAGCGATGACCAGATCTGCGCCGTCCAGCTTTTTGATGGCGGCGGCCAAGATGCGCGCCGTCACCGAAATGTCGGCGTCCTTGAAGGCATCATCGCTTAGCAGGTAGGCCGCTGCGCAGCCCATGGCCAGGGCTTCGCGCAGGGCGTCGTCGGCCCGGGGGTCGCCGACGCTGATGGCCGTCACGTCCGCATCACCAGCGTCTTGCAATCGCAGCGCAGCCTCTATCGCTGCCTTGCTGCCTGGGCCGATGATATAGTCCTCGCGGTTGATAAACACCCGCTCCTTGTCCCGCCGGATGGTGATGCCCCGGGGGTCCAGAATCTGCTTGATGGGAACGATTATCTTCATAAACGCATCCTCCTACCATTCATGGCGCTCCCTCGCTAGGTGGGAATCCGAAGGCCCTCGGGCCGGAACAGGCTGGCGGCGATGACGATACGCTGAATCTCGCTGGTACCCTCGTAGATCTCGCTGATGCGCTGGTCGCGCCAGCCGAGCTCGATCCAGTAGTCACGGCTATAGCCCAGCGCGCCATGGATCTGCAATGCCTTGTCGATGCAGCGACCGGACACTTCGCTACCAAAAAGCTTGCAGGCGGCTGCCTCCAGGACGTGGGGCCGGCCGGTGTCGATCATCCACGCCGTGCGGTAGACGAGTGAGCGCAGTGCCTCGATCTCGGTGGCCATATCGGCGATCATAAAGTGGACCGACTGCTTGGTGGCAATAGGCACGCCAAACTGCTCGCGGGCCTTGGCCCAATGGATGCTAGCCTCCATTGCCGCCTGGGCACCACCCAGCGTGCCAGCACCCAGGCTGGCTCGGCCGATGTCCAGAGTCTTCATGAAGGTCAAGAATCCGGCACCGAACTGGCCCAGCACGTTCTCTTTCGGCACGCGCACGTCCTCAAGAACGCACTCGGCCGTGGAGCTGCCGCGGATGCCCATCTTGTTCTCCAGGCTGCCAATGCTGTAGCCTGGCGTGCTCGTCTCGACGATGAAAGCGGTGATGCCACCGTACGCGCCCAGGGCCGGGTCCGTCACGGCCATGACGATGATGGTCTCGGCGATGTCGCCATTGGTGATAAACTGCTTGACGCCGTTGAGCACATAGTGGTTGCCATCACGCACCGCGGTGGTTTTGATGGCGGCTGCGTCGGAGCCAGCCTGAGCCTCGGTCAGACCAAAGGCGCCTATGGCCGTGCCCTGGGCCATGGGCACCAGGTATTTCTGTTTCTGCTCCTCGGTGCCATCCAGGTAGATGGCCATGGCCCCGATGCCCGTGTGCGCCCCGATGACGGTAGTCGTGCTGGTGCACACCCGGCCCAGCTCCTCCATGAGGATACAATAGCCCATCTCGCCGCCGCCCATACCGCCGTATTTCTGAGGGAAGGGCACGCCCATCAGGCCCAACTCGGCTGCCTTTCGTATCGTCTCGTGGGGCACGCGGTGCTCGCGGTCGATCGCTTTGGCCAGGGGTTTGACCTCGCTCTCGCAGAACTCGCGCACCATGCGGCGGAAAAGCTCGTATTCTTTGGGGAAGGCAAAGTCCATAGTTCCGTCTCCTTATGAATGCACAATGCGCAGTGCTGACGGCGTAAGGTACAGTAGATGGCGCACAATGTGCAGCCTTGGTCAGGGGCGGATGTCCAGACCCTCATCCTTGTAGATGTGGCGGGCGATGAGGAACTGCTGGATCTGGCTCGTTCCCTCGATGATCTCCAGGGCGCGGCAGTCGCGGTAGT
>CBDUWJ010000344.1:0-3589 GCA_965370895.1 uncultured Anaerolineae bacterium
AAGGACGTGTCCTGAAAGGACGTGTCCTCAAAGGACCCGGCCGAAGGGAATCTCGGCTGCGGCACGGGAAAAACCATTTGCCACTGGGGGCGTTCTCCCTGGAAATCTGGGGCAGGGGGCTTGACAGCAGCAGCCAGGTGTGGTACAATCGCCCCAGATGATGCTTAGGACAATGTCACTTGTGCTAAGCAAAAGCTCGTCAGAGCTGCGGGAACCGGGCCGCACGCCCCCCTACCGCTCATTCGGAGAGATTGATTGGGGGAGGGTCCTTACCAACGACACCCTGTTGGTGTCAGCGCGCCGCCGTGGCCCCTGCAGGCCGGTGCCTTGGCCGGTGTGGCACCAATGCAGTGCGGTCCGTGTCCTGTGCGGCATCTCAAGGCGACTGTACAGTAAGCACGTGGAGGTGGAGCATGGAGGTTATGTCAACGGGGCCAGAAACCGTCAAGCTGGCCATTGAAGCATTTCGCGGGGATTTGAGCATCCGGCGCTCGCCCCACACTGTGGAGGCCTATACCACCGCCCTGCGCCATTTTGAGACTTTTTGCGCAGACGTCCACCAGCCGTCCGACCTGATGCCCATCCAGGACGTGGTACCCGATATGGCCCTCTCCTTTGTGCGGTGGTTACAGACCCGCAATCCGGTCAGCCCCACCACCCTGGACAACTATCTCACGGCCCTGACGCGTTTCTATCGATGGCTGATGTTGGAGGGCAGAGCCAGCTTCTCCGTCGCCGATTACGCCCGCCTCCAGGAGCGGCTGACGGACGTACGGGGCCGCCGCCCCCCCCGCCCCCTGCCCCACCTGCCGGCAGAGGACGCAGTACAGGCCCTGCTGCAGGCGGCCTACGCCGTGCCCCTGCCCGACAAAGCACATACGCCCCGGGGTCGTCGGGCAGCGCTTCGCCGCCTGCGGAACATCGCCCTGCTGGAGGTGCTGCGCAGTACAGGAGCGCGGGTGGGCGAAGTGGTGGGCCTGCGCCGGGGTGATCTGGACTATGAGCGGCGGGCAGCGGTGGTTACCGGCAAGGGGCGGAAGCAGCGCCTGGTCTACTTTGACGACAGTGCCTGGGGCACCGTCACCCACTATTTGCAGGCACGAGGCGATGGGTCCAGCGGGCGGTCATTAGGCACGCTGCCAGTCTTTGCACGCCATGACCGAGGGGCCGGGAGCAAAGTGTTGTCCATCTCGACCAATACGGTCCGGGGGGCGATCAATGAATTATGCAAGAGTGCCGGGCTGGACGAAACGATCACGCCCCACCTGCTGCGCCACCGCTTTGCCACCAGGGTGTTGAGCGCGACCCACGACCTGGCAGCCACGCAAGACCTGCTGGGCCACGCCTCGCCGACGACGACGCGCATCTATGCCAAGCTGACCGACGAGGACACGGCCGAGGCGCACAGGCAGGCACGGGAAAGCGGCAAGCTCTAGCCTCTCCCGGCTGTGGTCCCCTCTGCACCCAGGATTCGCGGGTCTTGCCCCTGTCCAACCGCGCGATACAGGTCCCGCAGACAGCCGACCTCAGCGCCGTGGTGCAGGTCGTGCGATGCCATCGTCCAGAAGATACGCCATGTGGGCCACTGATCGCCCCAATTTGTGGGTCGCATCTCCTCCAGATCAGCGTCGGTCAGACCCTCCAGGGCGCTACGCAGCCGGGCTTGCCCTGCCTCCAGCCAGATGACGGCGCTGGCAGCGGTGTACGGAATCTCGAGCTCGTCCCAAGTGAGCTTCCCAGGTCCGAACGCGTACTCGAAGTACATGACTTTGCAGGCTGCGACGTGCACCATTCGCCAGGCGATGGTGGTGAACGGCGGCGGGTCCGGGGCTGGAACGGCATAATCCACGATCCAGCGATCTTCCAGGTCCTGACGCACCGTCCAGCAACCCGAGACAGGTTCCCAGAAGAACTCGTCGTCGACCAGTCCCTCCAGCCTGCGCAGGAGCGACTGCCAGGCTTCATCCAGCTCGGCGAGCAGCAACAAGACCGTTTGTCGGCTCAAGATCCCCCCCTTGGCCGCGTTCTTCCAAGGCACCCACGATGATGATCAAGATACCCGGGAGAACCTGCCCATGGTTGCGCGACCTTTCATCCTGAGTTAATCCATGGCTCGGGGCGCCACTCTATGTGGAAGAGACCGGGCGCCACATGGTCCGGCATCCTGAGCGCCAGCGAAGGACCTCTTCTACGCCCAACTGAGATTTTTCACTCCGTTCAGAATGACAGCCTTGTTTCTTAGTAGCTGGGCCGCATCTACGTCCCGGCACTGAACGTGAAGCGGATCGCATCTTCCGGGCAACCATCGACGCAGTTTCCGCACAAGACGCACTCGCTGTTCTCCATGTCCCTGGTGTGCACCATCTGGTTGACGTCGAGACTCATCAAGCAGTTTCGGGTGCACTTGCCGCAGTCAATAGACTGGTCTGGTTCGGCCTTCAGGCGCAGCGCCGGCCAGCGGAAAACGTTCCGGAGCTTTCTGCCGATGATCATTAAGGGGGCCATCCAGCATATGGCGTGGCAGCCGCCTCCAAACTCCACAAGCAGAGTGGTTCGCCAAAGGTCGGTGTGTCATCCAAGCCAGGACTGATTCCAGAGCTGCCCCTTGCAGGCTGATGCTCACGAGCCCTTTATGAACTCGTGCCACATGTTGTCCGGGATCTGGACAGCCACGACCTCGCCCCGAGCGCACACCTCGCCGCGTACCGACAGTTCGGTCGTGACCACCACCTTCCGGCCCTTGATCTCTTTGACCTGCGATCGCAACTCCAGGGGTCCCTCAATGGGGGTGGGCTTCAGATAATCTACGTGCAGCGAGCCGGTTACAAAGCGCATGGCCGGGGCCGTATCCATCTCGCGACCTTCCACGCGATAGGCCGCCGCCGCAGCCATGCCGGTGGAATGGCAGTCGATGAGGGAAGCGATCAGCCCACCGTACACATAGCCGGGTACGGCCAGGTGGTAGGCTTTCGGATCGAAGGTGCACACGGCCTCGTCGCCATCCCAGTAGCTTTTGATCTGCAGGCCATGTTCATTGAGCCGGCCGCAACCGTAGCATTGGGCGACACCCACAGGGTAATAGTCCTGAAACGCTTTCTGGGTCATGTCACTGTCTCCCTCGATGGAATCTTGTGGTGCTTTCGACTGTTGGAGTTTAGCAGAACCTCGGCAAAGACGCAAGCACGCGGTCCTATGGTGTCCGGGTGTACAGGATGGCGCGACCCTGTTTGCCCACCTGGGTGATGACGCCCATTTGACGCAGGCAATAGGCCATTCTCTGCGCGAGGCGGCGCCGTTGGGCTATCGCCGCAGCAAGGTCGGCCGTCGTAAACGGCTCTGGCAGTTCAGCAGGAATGAGAGCCGCCATGTCCGCAGGCGTCTCGAACAGCCTGCGATCCACGACCTGTAAGAGGCGGCGTTCGTGGATGACCCATCCCCTGCGGCGCCAGCCACGGGTGGGGTCACGGCGCCACACCTCCTCCTCCTGGATGAGCAGCACCTCAAGGGAGAAGTTGGCGTCAGCGAGCAGTGTTGGGAAGCTGACCAGTTCCGCAAATACCCCGGCCCAGGTCCCCCGCTTGGGCGATTT
>CBDUWJ010000345.1:0-3588 GCA_965370895.1 uncultured Anaerolineae bacterium
GCGTCGAAGGCCAATCCCAGAGCCAATCCCTGATCCGGGTCCACCCCCACCTGACCAAAGAGGACCACATAGGCTGCCTCGCGCACACCCAGACCACCTATCGACGGCACCAGAAACGAGACCGAGATGATGGGCACAAAGAGAAAGTAATACCACAGCGATAGGTGAATGCCCACCGCGAGACCTAACAGATAATTGGTCAGGATGAGCATCAGGTTAAAGACGACTGAAGCGGCCGTCGCCTTCAGCAGCGCCGCCGGGCCGTAGAGATGGAGCGAATCATACAGTTCCCGAAGGATCTTGGTCCGGTCCAGTAGCCGGTCCAGGCCCAGCCGCCGCCCCCAGGCTTCGATCCAGGTGCGTTGCAGCAACAGCGCCACGCCGGCCGTACTACCCAGGAATACCGCGGCGATGAGGACCCGCACCTGGGAGGAGACCACTTGGTGGCCGCCGATGAGGGCCAACATCGCCAGAGCAAAGAGGACAAAGAGCCCTAAGAAACGATCGACGACGACTGAGCTGATGGAGGCGGCTGTCTCCTTGCTATCCTGCGACAGCTCGAGCATTCTGACGGCGTCACCACCCACGCCGGTGGGCAGCACCAAACTGAAAAAGGAGCCCACAAAGTAGAGGGCCACCAGTCGCCACCAAGACACCATCACGTCCAGGGCCCAGATCAGGAGACCCCAACGATAGGCACGCACCAACACACCGCCCAGATAGACGATCTGCGCCGCCAGGAAGGGCATCCAGTTCAGGCTGACGAGGCGCTGCATCGTTTGATCGATGTTCACCTGGGTGAGGAGCACCACCAGCAGCCCCAGGCTGACGGCGATCTTTAGGATGTTAAGAGTCCGAGCTCGTGTTGGTTTGCTTTCGCCCACTTTGTACCTCAATACTTGGACAACGGACCTTCCAAGTCCCTGTCCGCATCAGCGCCTTCGGTGGTCCAAAGCCTGGCGCACATTGAAGGCCTTCCAGAACAAATCCTGGGAACTCGGGGTACTCACTCCCCTGCCGCAACGGTGATCGTTGTTAGGACTATGCTGTCGCCTATGGGCTGCCCACCAGGCCCCAGCACCGGAAGCCGAGTCCCTGTCTCCAGGCGGTAGAGACCGGTCAGGAGCTGGTAGTCGCCCGGAGGGGTGTCAGCAGCCATGTCAATGCGGTGCTCATCGATCACGATCTCGCCCGGCTCCCAGGCCGATGTGGGGAAAAAGCCTCCTTCGGGCATTCCGTCGTGCTGACCGGCTACATGCCCATCCTCCCCCACCAGGTGCACGAAAACGGTGTAATCAACGCCGAGCTCGGCTGTCGCCTGCCAGTGTAACTGCACGTTGCAGGTGAGAGCCTGAGAGTCGCAAGCCAGGGTGTAGCCCAGCAGCCGTACCTGCCCGTCCAAGTCTACATCCAGTGGCACCTCGGGGGAAGGCGACGGCGTGTCGGTGGTAGTCAGATAGTCGAGTACAATCCGGTCCCAGTCCTCAGTCGACAACGAGGCGTTCTCCGAATCGTCAAGCGGCTCCTCATAACCGGCGGGATAGAGCCCCATCTCCAGCCGATATCGGCCCGGTGCCAGGTCGGCCGGCAATGTCAGCGTGTGACGATCCACCACTGCCTCATCTTCGGGCCAAACCGTGGGCTGATAGTAGCCGCCCAACAGCAGTTCGTCACGCTGAGCCACCAGATCCCCGTCAGGGGCGCCATCAGGTCCGATCAGGTGCAAAACAACGGTGTATGCCGTGCGAGGCGTGTCCAGTGTCCGCCAGACCAGGCTGACCTCTAGTTCGTCGCCAGGCTGCAACTTGGCCGCCGACAGTTCGTATCCCTCTAGCGCCAATTCCTGGCCAAACTTGGTGTGCAATGGCTTACTCACTGCCGGAGTGGGTCGCTCAGCATAGCCCTGTCCCACAAAGACGGCCATTCCCCGCTCGTCAAAGGCAGGCTCCATCTGGTCCAACACTGTGCGGACAAACTCGTTCTCGAAACGCGATTGGAAGCGCCAGCCGTCCACCACCAGCCAGACGCGTGGTGCTGTGGCAAGCACTTCCCGCAGTTGCGCCACCGTATCGAGCACCGGTGCGCCGACCCAACGGTCCACCAGGCCCCCATTCGGATCGGGCATAACGTATTCCTCGTAGCCAATTTGCATCGCATAGTAGTCGGCCTGATCCAAATAGAGGGCGCTGGCGGGAGGGTTGGTGGTCAGTACCACGTCGCCGCCCGTCGTTCCGCCGGGATGCTGCCACTCTTCCTGCAGATAGCGGAAGGCCTGGTCATAGCCCCACTCCTGGGTGAAGGCCGTGCGATAGCCAACCACACCCAGAAAGATCGCCAATGCCACAGCAGCCACCGCGCTCCACCAAACTGGGCGCTGGCGGAGTAGCTCCGCCAGTAGCGCGCTCACGATGAGCCACAACAGCGGCAGAAGCATAAAGACGTACCGGGGCATCTGCCACGTAGGTCCGGCCAGGAAGAACAGCTCGCCCAAGGCCACGGCCAGGACAAGGTAGAGGTAGATCAAGGGCGACCGTCGCTCGGGCTGGCGCAGGACGCGGATCAGGCCAGCTACCGCCACCAGGGTGAATGGCAGGCGCCACAAGTCCAGAAAGGCCGGAGAAAAGTTACTGAGCCCGCTCAACAGGTCGCTGGTGGGCGCAGTCAGGTACGGCCGGACCTCGTGGATCGCTTCCAAGTGGCTGGCCTCGCCCAAATGGATGCCGAACATGGCGGCCAGGTCGACGCCAAAGATGACGGCGGCAAAGCCCCCCACACCCAATAGGAAGGGGCCCACGACGCTGGGGCGCAACGACCAGCGCAGTCCCCGCGCCACCAGTACTGCCAAGGCCAGAGCCGGCAACAGCAAGGCGGCCTCGGCGTGGGCGAACATGGCTCCTACGAGCAACCCCAGGCTCAGCCAACGCCATCCCGGGCGATCATCAGCGATGGCCCCCCGGTAAAACGTGTAGACGGCCAGTAGCACGAGAAGCTGCAACAAGGCGTACATGCGCACCCGCCCGCCCCAGGCGATAGCCTCGGGATCCATAGCCACAGCGGCGGCGGCAATCAGTCCGGCCCGACCCTGCCGAGGGCAGCAGGTTGAAAAAAGCTGCCGCCCGACGAAAAAGGTCGCCACCACGGTACCCACGCCGATAAATAGGCTCGGCAGCCGCAGCAGCGTCTCCTGGAGCCCAAAGGCCCACAGGAACGGCGCTTCCAGGTAGGTGAACAAGAGTCCGTGAGTGTAAAAGTTGCCCGAGGGGAAGAGGGGTAGACCGCGCTCCAGGACGGTCCTGGCAGCCCACAGGGTGGTGAACTCATCGAAGAAGAGGCTAATCCGCTGGATATAGAGCCAACGAACGACAGCGGAGGCGACGATCAGCACTAGCAGCACGAGTGAGACCAACCGGCTTTCCCCGCTCCGGTTCATGGCTTCACCTCGATCCGGCTCAACACCACCGGCTCGTCCAGACGCTCCAACGTCTCCAGCAGATACATGCCCGCCAGCAGTTCCCCAAGCCCGGCCACGTCCTCGCGGACCACAAACTCGTGCTCGTCGGCCACCAAGTCACCGAGCCGCCAATAGGA
>CBDUWJ010000346.1:0-3579 GCA_965370895.1 uncultured Anaerolineae bacterium
CACTCAATCTGATTGGAGCAACTCTATGTATGAAGAGACGGCCTCTCACGGGCCGCAAGGGGCTGTTGGCCGGGGCTTGCCGGGAGGCAGACTGAAGAGTGGCCCAGCCCATGAACTGATCCAGTCGGCCAATCGACTGGAGGTAGCCAACGCGCCGGTGCTCTACGAAGGGTTGAGCCTGGCCGACATGGCCCACGTCATCATGCTGATGGAGACAGGGATCGCCCCCTGGGCCTCAGGCCAGGAGCTGCTGGCAGCTCTGCTGGAGGCGCATGCTACGCCGATCGAGGATCTGGCCCTCGACCCCGCCTGGGGGGACGTCTACAAGAACCGCGAGCGGGCCATCAACCAGCGGGTTCCCGATGTCGGCGGATGGCTGCGGACCGGCAGGGCGCGCCGGGAAGCAACGAACATTGCTTACCGGATCGCCGTACGCCGGAGGTTGCTCGATTTGCTTGCCGCATTGGTGACGCTTGCCGAGACCCTCGTCGCTCGGGTAGAAGAGCACGTGGCTACGCTGATGCCTGACTACACCTATTTGCAGCAAGCCCAACCCACAACATTGGGCCATTATCTCCTGGGCTTTGTCTACCCCATGCTGCGTGACTCGGAGAGACTTTGCGCTTGCTTCAAACGCATCAATCTCAGTCCTGGTGGCATCGGAAGTGTCAACGGATCACGCCTACCCCTGGATCGCCAGTGCTTGGCACAGCTATTGGGTTTTGACGGGATCGTCCATCACGCCCGGGACGCAATGTGGCAGGCCGACACCCCCATCGAGATCACGTCCGCCGCAGTCGCCTTACTGATCAACATGGACCGGTTGGCCGAGGATTTGCAGGTGTGGGTTACGCAAGAGTTCAATCTGGTGGAGTTGGCTGATGCATACACCCGCACGAGCGTGATCATGCCTCAGAAAAAGAATCCGTACAGCCTGGCCTACGTGCGCGGCTTGACCAACGTGACCATTGGCCAACTGGTGGCCATGGCGAACGTCGGACGGACCCCTTCGGGGCAACCCGACAACCGTATCTTTGCCTACGGTGATGTACCCCGAGTGCTCGATCGGACCACTGAAGCTGCGCAGCTTATGGCTGGCGTGACGGGTACGATGAAGGTGAACGTGGCCTTAATGACCGAGAGAGCCGGCCTCGGCTACTCGCAGGCAACTGACCTTGCTGACGCGATCATGCTGACTGCTGGCCTGCCGTACGCTAGTGCGCATCGAGTCGTGGGGCAGGTGGTCGCCATGGCCGTCGAGGCAGGTATCCCGGCCGAGCAGATCTCCATAGAGATGATTGACAGGGCAGCCCAGGCAGTTGTGGGCCATGCGCTAGACCTACCACTTGAGACTCTGGCGGATGCACTGGACCCGCAGGCTATTGTTGCGACCCGCAGAGGACCAGGCGGTGCAGCATCGGCTCCCATGGAGGCTATGATCGCCGAATGTAAGGAAACGTTGAACCAGGTGCGGCTCTGGCGGGACGAGACCACGCTCCGCACGGCGGCCGCCGAGACGGACCTGGTTCTCCTGGCGAGTAGGCTAGTCGACACCGACCGTCGGGGTGCAGGATGCCGTGAGGCGTCCCCCAAGACGGGGACTTGATCAGGAGGTACGAATACTACTATGGACGGCCAAGTGTGGGGCAAGCCTCAGCCAGCTATCGAGCCAGCGACACAGGTGCATTTCAAGCCCGGGTTCGAGCGTCTATTCGGACCCAGTCAGCCATCGCCCCAGCAAACGCTGCGGTGGGCAGTGGAGACGTATGGCTCTAGGCTAGTGATTACTTCGTCCTTTGGCATGACCGGAGTAGCGCTCATCCACATGCTGCAGACGATCAGCCAGAGTGTGCCCATTGTCTTTGTGGATACAGGCTACCTGTTCGAGGAGACCTTGGAGCTCAAGCGACGCATCGAAGCGACCTATGGCCTGCAGATCTTGACCTTCCGGCCGCGCTTGGGTGTGGGAGTGCGAGCCCGCCAACACGGCCCCGATCTGTGCTGTGCCTTGCGCAAGGTCGAACCGATGCAGCGGGCCATGGCTGAGCTTCAGCCTGCCGCCGTGCTGAACGGACGGGCGCGCTTCCAGGCCAGCACGCGACGCAACCTTCCGATCGTTGAGTGGAACCAGACGCCGGTGCGGATCAATCCGCTGGCCACGTGGTCGCAGCAGCAGATTGAGGACTATGTGAAGGCGAATGACGTGCCGTACAATCCATTGCACGACGTGGGGTATCCGAGTCTGGGATGTTGGCCGTGTACTCAGCCAGTGACCGAGGGCGGAGACGTACGTGCTGGCCGGTGGTCTGGCCTGGGGAAGGTCGAGTGCGGGCTGTGGAGTGGAGCTGATAACGACTTGCGGACAAGTCGCCTACAGCTTCGTGCACTTGCCCAGTAGCCCGCAGTCTGTGCTGTGGCTGCAACTTGGCTCAGGCGCGGGCTCCAGCCCCTTTCGCCCGCTGACAAGCCTTTTTTCAGCGGAGTCAGACATGAGAATGGAGAGGTGTGCAATGCCGGGTGTCCCGATGGACTTTTTGGACCTAATACCCCGTGAATCCAAACCCCGCAGCCGGGGGATCACCCACGTGATTGATAAGGGGTTGGGTCTGCGGCAGGTGGAGGACTTGCTGGATACCAGCGCCGATCTCATTGACATCATCAAACTCGGCTGGGGCACCGGATACGTGACGGCCAACCTCGAGGACAAGCTAGCAGCCTACAAGGCAGCAGGCATCCCAGTCTGCTTTGGCGGGACCCTGCTGGAGGTGACCCTGGCCCAGGGACGGTTCGACGAGTTCCGCCGGATGCTAAAGCGGCTGGACATCGGCTATGTGGAGGTGTCCGACGGCGTGCTGGATCTGTCGTTAGAGAAAAAGTGCGAGTACATCCGCACGCTGGCCCAGGACTTTGTGGTGCTGTCCGAGGTGGGCAGCAAAGATACAGATGCCGTGGTGGCGCCCTATCTGTGGGTCGAGGCAGTGCAAGCCGAATTGGCGGCCGGTTCGTGGAAGGTCATCGGCGAAGCGCGCGAGAGCGGGACAGTGGGGCTCTTTCGGGCTACAGGAGAGATCCGATCTGGGCTGATTGATGAGTTGCTGGTGAGTATCGACCCCAACGACATGATCTTTGAAGCGCCCCGCAAGCCGCAACAGGTGTGGTTCATCAAACAGTTGGGCCCTGAGGTCAATCTGGGCAACATCGCACCTGAAGAGGTGATCCCCCTGGAGACACTGCGGCTCGGGCTGCGGGGCGATACCTTCCCGCTGTTTCACCTCAATGACTAACAGCTCCATCCTCTGGCCTTGAATGCCCGAGTCCCCTGAATTCAGCGCCTGGTGGCGCGAACAATAGGGACTAGCGGAGCTTGAGAGGTCCGGGGGCAATCGCTCACTATCTCTGCAGGAGGGCTCGAGACTACCTCGACACTGCCTGACCCGCTCTCGCCCCGTGATCGCCCGAGAGATAAGTCACCTTGTCCCCCACAATCGGACAACCTCCCGCCCCCGCGAGGCCCTTCCCAGAATCCGACGGCCTGGACTCCCATTCATACCCATGCCACAGCGTGGGCGCCATCACTCC
>CBDUWJ010000347.1:0-3572 GCA_965370895.1 uncultured Anaerolineae bacterium
GTCTTTGCCTACGAGGCCGCTTCCGACCAGGGCGGCTATGTCAACGGCGTCATGGCCGGCATGCTGACCGAGAGCAATGTGATCGGCGTGATCGGCCCCATCGAGACCGGCGATGCCAAGCTGTACATCGATGGGTTCGTAGAGGGCGTCAAAGCCTCGAATCCGGACGCTCAGGTCAACGTCAACTACATCGGCTCCTTCTCCGACGTGGCGCTGGCGGCGGAAGCAGCAAAGACCCACATCGGGGCCGGAGCGGACGTGCTGTCCGGCACGGCTCAGATGGTGGTGGGCGCCATCGGCGCTGCTAAGGAAACCGGTGTGCTCTGGTTTGGCACCCAGGCCAGCCAGTCCTCACTGGCCCCGGACATTGTGGTGGCCAACCAGATCTACGACTGGAGCGTGGTCCTGGATGAAATGATCGATCTGATGGACCAGGGCACCTACGGCGGCAAGGCCTATAGCATCACGTTGGAGAACAAGGGCCAGGTCATGGAGTACAACCCCGACTTTGACCTTCCGGCCGACGTGAAAGCAGCAGCAGAGGAAGCCATCAAGGGCATCATCGATGGTTCCATCACCATCAACATAGGTGAATAGGCCATAAGAGGTGATGCGTATTGCGTGTTCCGTCCGATGCCGCTGATGCTGGCAAGTGTCGCGGTCGGCGTGGGCACGCAATACGCAGCACGCAATCTGCAAGGCGCAAAACTCATCAGGAGCGGGTGATGACAAACAGCAACACTCTACCTTCCGGTCGTACCCGAATAGACCTTTTGGAGATGAAGGGAATCACCAAACTGTTCCCTGGCGTGGTGGCTAACGATCACGTCGATCTTGACGTGATCGCTGGTGAAGTCCATGCCCTGCTGGGGGAGAATGGGGCTGGCAAGAGCACCCTCATGAAGGTTCTCTATGGGATGTATGCGCCGGACGAAGGCGAGATCTGGCTAAACGGAGAGCTGGTGAGCATCGAATCCCCCACGGATGCCATCGCCCAGGGCATCGGCATGATCCATCAGCACTTTATGCTGGTAGACACCCTGACCGTAACCGAGAACGTGGCTTTGGGCCTGCCCTCTTCCCGGGGACCGTTGACGGACCCGGATCAGGTTGCCAAGCGGATCCGGGAATTAGGCGACATCTATGGCCTTCAGGTCGATCCCGACGCCTACATCTGGCAGCTTGCCGTGGGTCAGCGGCAGCGCGTGGAAATCATCAAGGCCCTGTACCGGGGCGCTGCACTACTCATCCTCGACGAGCCCACCGCCGTGCTCACTCCGCAAGAAGTGGACGAGTTCTTTACCACCCTGCGCCAGATGGTCCAGGATGGGCACTCTATCATCTTCATCTCGCACAAGCTGCACGAAGTGTTGGCCATCAGCGATCGTGTGACCGTCCTGCGCGATGGCAAGCGGGTTGAGGGTTGTGAAACGGCCGGTTGCACCAAGGCGGACCTGGCGCGGATGATGGTTGGGCGTGAGGTCATCCTGAAACCGGAGCGCGCCGAGGTCCGGCCGGGCGAGATTCGTCTGGCGATCAAAGACCTTCACGCCGAAAGCGACCGCGAGATGCCAGCCTTGCGCGGGGTTGACCTGGAGCTTCATTCCGGCGAGATCCTGGGGCTGGCGGGTGTGAGCGGCAACGGCCAACGGGAGCTAGCCGAGGTCATCACTGGCCTGCGTCCGGCCACCCAGGGGCAGGTCGTGCTCGAAGGCAAGGACGTCACAGGCCAATTGCCGGGGGTGCTGACCGAAGAGAAGCTGGCCTATATTCCAGAAGAGCGGATGAAGGATGGCATAGTCCAGAGTTTTACAGTCGCAGAGAACGAGATCCTGCGAGATCATGCCCGGCAGCCGTTTGCCCGTAACGGCTTCCAGAACCTGCGGGCCATTGCCGAATACGCTGACAGGCTCATCGAAGAATTTCAGATCAAAACGCCATCCCGCGACACGCGAGTCAAGAATCTGTCCGGTGGCAACATCCAGAAAGTGGTGCTCGCGCGAGAACTATCCCGCGAGCCACGCGTGCTTGTCGCCGCCCAACCTACCCGAGGCGTGGACATTGGCGCCACCGAATACGTCCACTCTCTCCTGTTAAAGGAGCGCGAGAAAGGCAACGCCATCCTGCTCATCTCAGAGGACCTGGACGAAGTCATGGCCCTCTCCGATCGCATCGCCGTGATCTTTGAAGGGAAGATCATGGATGTGGTGGATGCCGATGACGCCACCGCTGAACAGCTCGGCTTGTTGATGGCCGGCGTGAAGGAGGGGGAAGAAGGAGGGGAACGGATATATTCGTGAGCTGGTAGATTGGTAGATTGGGAAACTGGTACATTCGTGAGTTAGTAGGATGGGAAAAGGGAGGCGGAGCATGCTCATAACAAACGGCCGCGTTGTCACCTTTGGCGAGACCAATGAGATCATCGAGAGTGGCGCTGTTCGCGTGGATGGAGCGCTGATCACCGATGTCGGGGGCGCCGCCGAGCTAGGGGCGGCCTTCCCCCAAGACGAGGTCGTGGACGCCGCCGGCCAGCTCATCATGCCCGGAAACATCTGCGCCCACACCCACTTTTACGGCGCTTTTGCCCGGGGCATGGCCATCCCCGGCGACCCGCCTCGGGACTTTCCCGAGATCCTGTCCAAGCTCTGGTGGCGACTGGATCGGGCGCTCCTGGCGGAAGACGTCAAGTACAGTGCCTTGGTGTGCTTGGTCGATGCCGTCAAACACGGCACCACCACCCTCATCGACCACCACGCCAGCCCATCCGCCATTGATGGCAGTCTGGATCAGATTGCTGAAGCGGTCACCGAGGCCGGCCTGCGGGCCAGCTTGTGCTACGAGGTATCCGACCGCAACGGCCGGGACGAGGCACGAGCGGGCATAGCCGAAAACGTCCGCTTTGCGAAGGCACAATCGACAGGGCACGATCCACTACTGGCTGCATCCTTTGGTTTGCATGCCTCCCTGACCCTCTCCGCCGAAACGCTGGCCGACTGTGTGGCCGCGGCCGAGGGGCTCGATACCGGCTTTCACATCCACGCGGCTGAAGGGATCTCCGACGAGGAAGACAGCCTGCGTCGCAGCGGCAAGCGGGTCGTCGAACGGCTGGACGATGCCGGCATCCTCGGCCCCAAGAGTATTCTGGTCCATTGCGTGCACGTGGATGCCTGGGAGATGGAGATATTGCGCGACACCGGTACCTGGGTTACCCACCAGCCACGCTCCAACATGAATAATGCCGTTGGCGTGGCTCCGGTAGAGATAATGCTACGCGGCGGGATCCCGGTGGCGATGGGCAATGACGGATTCAGTAACAACATGTGGGCCGAGTGGAAGACCGCCTACCTGGTGCACAAGGTGTGGCACGGCGATCCGCGACGCATGGGCGGCTATGACATCATCAACATGGCCGTCACCAACAACGCGGCGCTCACGCGGGTGTTCTGGCCGGAAGCTGCCGTGGGCGAGCTCTCCGCCGGCGCTCATGCCGACCTGATCCTGGTGGATTACCATCCCTTCACCGACCTGACGGCTGGGAATCTGCCCTGGCACATTCTCTTTGGCTTTGAGGC
>CBDUWJ010000348.1:0-3568 GCA_965370895.1 uncultured Anaerolineae bacterium
GCCCAGTATGTGGCTGCGCCAGCGCCTCCTCATAGCTCGCCAGCCCCACCCGGATGATCAGGTTGTCCCTGTTCACACCGCAGGCCATGTTGCCCTGCACCATAAAGCCGACACCCCCGAACATCTTTTTCTCCACCAGTTCGGGCTGTTCCGCCAGAGCCTCTCGGACTCGCTGCGCCAACCCTTCATCATAGGCCATAGTCACCTCTGTCGAATCGAAGAAGCCAGAGCCCAATGCCCGATAGCCAACCGCTTTATGTCTATGTATCTCGCCTGACGACCAACAGCGTAATGTCGTCAAACTGCGGCTCCTCGCCCACGAACTCTTGCAGCCGGGCCAGCAGGCCGTCGTGCAGCTTCTGGGCCGTAGGTCCCTCGGAACCACGCAGGCTGAGGCTGCGCCTGGTCGACGCCAGCAGTCGCTCGTAACCAAAGCGTGCCTTCTGCGGATTCTGAGCATCTATCACCCCGTCGGTATACAGTAACAGCGCCGCGCCGGGGTCGAGCTCGATGATCGAATGCTCCCAGCCGGCCTCCTCGACCACGCCCAGGGCTATGCCCCGTCCCGGCAGCGCCTGGATCAGGTCACCTGGCTCAGGCGCCAGGGGCTTCTGCGCCGGCAGGTCATCCCGAGGTCGGAGCAGAAGCGGGGCGTGGTGCCCGGCGTTGCAGTAGGTCAGCGTCCCCGCAGCGGGGTCCAGGATGCCGTAAAAGACAGTGACGAATAGATCGGCCCGTGTATCGGCCAGAATCCGTTGGTTGGCGTCCCGGAGAGCCAGGTCAGGCCGGTCGGGGTACTCGCCCGCGTAGGTTCGGATAAGGGTCCGGCTGAGGGCCATATACAGGGCAGCCCCCATGCCCTTGTCAGCCACGTCCGCCACTACGATGCCCAGGCGCCCACCGGCCAAGGGGATAAGGTCGTAGAAATCGCCCGAGGTCTCCCGGGCCGGCCTCAGGGTCGCCGCGAGCTGCCAGCCATCCACCTGCGGCGGCGCCCCGGGCAACAGGCTGGCCTGCATGCGTCCAGCCAGCGCCAGTTCCTGCCGGCGCGTGCTGACCGCCTGCATGGCGCGCGTTGCCTGGTTCAGATAGCCCAGAAGTTGTAGATCCCGTTCGCGTTGCTCCGTAAACCGGTCACCGAGCAGGTCGTCACACAGCGTGACCACTCCGACCGGCCTGCGTCCCGGGACCTGCAGCGGAATGGCCCGCCAGACGTGCCGCCCCCCCTCCTGGCCGCGAAGGGCGCGTCCCTGCCGGCAGGCGCGTGCCTCCAGACGATCCGCCGAGATCGGCATCTCCGGAGCGGTCCATGGCGCGCCTGTCAGCCTTGGTCCCAGGTGCCCGACCAGCCGCAGACGATTCTCCTGGGGTGGTGCGTACCACACCCGGGCTTCCACGACGCCAAAGCCCGCGGACAGGCCTCGCGCCAGAAAATGGGCCGCCTGGGCCACGTCCTCCGACGCGTACATGGAGTTGATGGTGGCGGACAACAGATCCGCCCCGGCTCCCTCATCCCCCTCATTTATGGCCGTTTCCAGGTAGTCGATGGCCGAGTCCCAGCGCCCGGTCATGGTCAACAAGTGGCCCACGTGGCCCGCATGGAAGTGTTGAGCCAGGAAGCGGCGGTAGATCAGGTTCTGTACCCGGTAGCTATCCCCGCCCACCTGCTCCACCACCCCCGTCAGATACAGAGGATCGACGTCGGGCGACAGCGGGAGGGGCAATTCCACCTTGAGGACGGTTCCGTGAGCAAGCAGGAGCTGGATGCAGTGCAGCAGATCGGGATCATCCTCGATCATCCGCACCGCCTCTCTCAGCGGTGCGTACTCGTAGACCTCGTCCTGCAAAAAGCCGCGCACGACACTCTTGACATCCGCTGCGCGCAGCCGCTGTGACGATGTCGCGCGGGCCACTTGCACACAACGCGAGCACAGACGCCGGATCAGATAGGGATCGCCCCTCGCGGCCCGGAGCAATCTCCGCTGCGCCCCCCTGGACACCTGCAGCCCCTCTGCAACGAGCAGTTCGGCGACCAGCGCCTGGCTCTGACTCTCTGGCAGGTCACCGACGAATATCCTCCGGGCGATACCCCGGAAGGGAGACGACTCGCCCACGGTGAGCGTCGCCAGGCTCAACGCCCCCGAGACCACAACCACCACCTTATGCTCCCGCGTTTGTTGGTCCATGATGGCCGCCCGCAGCGACGTCAACAGGGCCTGTACCAGATCGGTGGGGACCGCCTCCAGGTGTTCGATGATAAGGACAAGGTCGCGTCCCAGCGCGGCCACAACGTCCGCCAGAAAGCCGCGAAACACGGCGCTGCTGGCGGCACTCACCTCCGGCACGGACGGTTCCAGTCCGGGCAGCTCGCCGATCCGTTCTGCGGTAAGGCGGATCAGATCGGCAAAAAACCCGTGCAGGGTCGAGGCGCGCATGGCGTACAGGTCGACGTAGACGCACGTCCAGCCCAGCTCTTGGGCTATGCTCTGCTCCACGAAACGCAACAGCACGGTCTTGCCCGAAAGGCGTGGGCCGACCAGGGCGCAGAAGGTGCCTTCCTCCACACAGTGGACGATCTGGTCAATGGCGTCGCGATTATGTCTAACGACGGCAGGGGGATCCTCCCGGGTCATACCCCCTCCTCCTTGACCTTGCGAAACAGGTAATCAAGATCGTAGGTCTGCTGGAGCACCCTGGTGAACACCGGTGACGCGAAAAAGTACTCCTTGCCTCTTCGCTGGAGCACACCAGCCAGAGTCAGCACGCTGCAGGCTTTGTCAATGTCGTCCTGCGGGAGGATGATTCCCCGCTTTCGCAGGCAGGCATCCATAAAGGGGTGAGAGAACCCCCGCGACGGCGATCCCTCCGAGGCCACCAGCACGGCGTATACGAGCGCCTTGTCCCGGTTTTGGGTATTCTGCATGAACGAGGTCAGCAAGTGACTCTTGAAGCCCTCGTCCGCATAGACGTCGATCAGGCTTTCAGGGCTGATTTCCCGCTCCCCGGTTCTATCCAGTCGCCTCAACAAGATCATGCAATAGTACTGGATAAGGTTCGGCTGGCCCGCCGTTTCCTCATAGATCCGGCCCACCACCGCGTCCTTGTTCTTGATACGCACGCGCAGGTTCTCCATGGGTGTGCCGATCAGGTCCTGGGCCTGGCGCCGCGTGAACTCACTCAAGCGGATCTCCTGGGCAAAGTTGTAGAAAGGAGAATCCAACAGGTACTGCTCACGCATGGCCTCCCGAAAGCCAGCCATGATATACTGGCAAGCGCCCTTGTTGGCCGAGGCACGCAGCATGGTGAACAACTCCCAATCACCCCGCTGCATAATGACCAGATTGTCCACCTCGTCCAGCAGAAAGATGAGCTTGCTCTTGTGGGCGCGGCTCATCCGTTCCAGAAAATCGGGGAAGAAGAAAACGTACTTTTGCAGGTGCAGGCGAGGCAGCTCTCGGGGGTTGAGCTTGCGCACCACTTCGCGTATGTAATCATCCGTGCTCAGCAGGTCGCTGCATTCCAGGTAGACCACGTGACCCGGGTCGCTGTCCTCCTTCAGAATGCGCTC
>CBDUWJ010000349.1:0-3563 GCA_965370895.1 uncultured Anaerolineae bacterium
TGGGCAATGGGCAATGAAGGGTCAGCCCGGCAGTGCAGCACCACGTCGTAGCCATCGGGTCCCGGCCGGAAGTGAAGATTGTGGCAGCCATAAAGGCCGGGCACGCCCTCTACCACGGCCACGATCTGCCGTCGCTGGCGATCGTCTGCCTCGGCCGGAGACCCTCGCCCATCGTACAAGACGGCGGAGGCGGCCGGATCCGCCATGGGCTCAATGTGCGTGTGAATGTCACTGACGTGGGGCAACTCCTTGCGCACCTCAGCTTCCAGGCGAGCGACACGCTCGTGGGCCTGTTCCAGCGTCAAGTCAGGAGGGACCTCAACATGAAGATCCACAAAGTAGCGGCCCCGCAACTCATGGGCGTGGATGTTGTGGGCGCGCAGCGTCAAGCCAGCGGCAATCGCGCTCACTGTCTGGGGCAGACTCTCGCCGGCCCGCCGAGTCGGGTCGACGTGGACCACGACGTCCGCCTGATCCAGCAAGGCGCCGATGCGCTCCTCCACCGCGGTGGCGACCTGGTGCGACTCTTCCAGTGAAGCGCTGCGATCCACCATGATCGTCATGTCCGCGAAGGTAGCGGGTCCTGCCTGACGCACCCGCACCGCGCCGACCTCTTGGACTCCCGGTACCGATTTCGCTTCAGCGGCCAAACGCTCGGCCAGACCCGATGGTGCGGCATCCAACAGCTCGCATATGGCGCGCCAGCCCAGCTTCAAACTCACCCGTAGCACCAGGAACGCCACCACCAGAGCGGCCACGGCGTCTGCCTGTGCCAGCCAGGCCCACGCGCCGTTCTGTCCTGCCCCAAGGAGATTGCCCAGCGAGGCAAGTGCCAGGCCCACCAGAACCACCGCCGAGCTCAGCACGTCGGTGCGAAAGTTCAGGGCGTTTCCCTCCAGCGATTGGCTGCGGTACCGCACGGCCACCTTCATCAGGTAGATCGAAAGCCAGAGGCTGGTGGCGATGGAGAGCAGCATCACGCCAATGCCCCACAAGCCAGCCTCAACAGCTACAGGGCGGAAGAAAAGCCGCTGTATTGCCTCGTAGATGATCCAGCCGCACGTGACCAGCAGCAGGAACGTCTCGGCCAGCGCCGCCAGGTTCTCCACCTTACCGTGGCCATAGGGATGCTCCGCATCGGGTGGCTGGACCGCGACCCGTACGGCAAAGAAAGCCAGGACCGTAGCGACGAGGTCCAATACCGAATCAGCCGCCTGGGCAAGGATACCCAAGCTGCCAGTAGCCAGACCGACTACCACTTTCAGGACAAGAAGGAATAACACTGCCACCAGGGAGATGAGGGAGGCGCGGCGTTTTTCGCTCTCAGCTAACGAATCATGGCTCGCTGTCATGCTCTTTCACCGTGGTAAACTGCCAGGACTGGGATAGGGCCAGTCGCGAAAGTCAACGCTGCAATCGTCGCTGTCCAGCCAGGCGGGAGCGCGCTCCAACGAGTGGCCATAGACCACACCCGGGTGGGGCGCCACGCCGGGATAGCCACCGTCGCCATAGGCAAGCACGTCCACTGCCTGGTCCCTGCCATCCAGGAGCAGCACTTCATCACCCTCGTTCCTCAGCCCCCAGTCGCCCTGCCCCCAGGCAGCATATCCAAGCAGGTTGGATACTGCCGGATCGGTCTCGAGGATCTCGAAATCTGGTGAGAAACCCGGGAAATCCTCTCGAAAGCCGGTGGCGGTTACGGCCACGACCAGCACCTGGTTGGGATGGATAACCGCCCCTGGAGGGAACCGGTAAACGCCCTCATAGTCGTCAAAGTAGACCGCGTCGCCGATCTTGTAGACCGACAGATCTACCGTTTCGCTGGAGGGGTTGTAGATCTCAACCCACTCTTTCTCCGGGATCGTGCCATAGTACACCTCGCTGACGAGCAGATGATCGGCTCTCCTGGGTGTCTCGATCCCCCTGGCCACCAGGGGCAGGTAAGTGGCTGGCGTGGCGCTGCGCCAGTCATGATCAAACACGAGCGCGAGGTAGGCGTAGGCATCGTCCGACTGGACTTGCAGGGCCATCTCCCGGTTGACCTTGCACGAAGCTTCAGTGCCGTTGATGCTGCCAATGTGGACATAGCCCCGGCCGCCTATGTGAGCCAACACCATCTTGTTGTGCATGCCCAGGTAGGTAGGGTTGGCCAGGCGAACATCCAAATCCAGCGCTTCAGCCTGGGCGACCGCTCGCAGATAGGCTGCCGTCGCTGCATTCTGGCCGTCCTGGTCAAAGTAGCTGTCTAGCAAGAAACGCACCGTCGCGCCCCGGCGCGCGGCATGTACATAGGCCGCCAGGCGGGGATTGGGATCGGTTTCCGGCGTGCCATGGCCGGATCCCCAGTGGCTTTGTTCAGTGAGCTGCTGGACGAGAAGCGTGTCGCGTGACCCGGCGCGGTTCACCAGGCCCAACAGGCCGTCCCGCGTCCGAAGGCTATTCTCGGGTGACTGGATCACCTCATAGCTGAAAGATCCCTGCCATGTCTGTGCCATGGGGAACCGGACGGTGTAGGTCATCCAGTCGGGTGTCTGATCGGGCTCAAAGCCAGCAGGGGGCGTGCACAGGAGAGGTTTCTGGTCGCAGCCTACTACGTCGTGATGATGGACCGGGTCAGCATCGGCGGCGAACACCGCCTGGAGATGGGCGACTACACCCGGGGCATCGGTGATGAGGTACGCGCCCCGCCGCCCGGCGGTGCCATTGCCCTTGTCGTCGGCGGGCATGCTGCTGTTGGTCAGGTTCTCGGAGCCGATCAGAGCCGTCTTTCCGTCCACGATCATCAGCTTGGCGTGCTGGTTCTTGTACCGATCGTACACACGGCGGTCGCTGTCGTTTATCATGAACAGGATCTGAGCCCCTCTCTTGTAGAGCTGATCCACGATCCACTTCTCCTGATCGGTCACTCCCTCGAATGCAGGAGCGCCCTCCAGAAGCAGTGTGAGACTCACACCATGGTTGAGCCGATCAAAAAGCACGTCGGCCAGTTCTCGACTGCGAAAGGAATAGCTCTCGATCAGAATGCTCTCCTGGGCGCCAGCCAACAGACCAGCCACGGTCTCAAAGAGGTTGTCGGGAGCAAGAGCCACAGTCAGGGTGGACGTCTCGGTGGTGCGCCAAGTGAAAAAGAAGGCCTCCAGGTCCCAGCCCGGATAGAGGACCCTGCGCCCATCGATGTGATCGTTGGGATCCTGGGCCCAGTCGGCAGCGGTATCGGTGTCGGGTACAGGCAGGCCGGTAGCCTGGTCGCGCTTGCGGTAGAGAATCTGTCCTTCGACAGCGAAAGTAGAGCTCGGAGCCCATGGCTCCACGGCGGGGCCTTTCCAGCCGGTGATGGAGGTATCACCGTCTCTATATACAAGGGCATCCACGAGTTGGTCCCTGTCGTCTCTCAGAAAGCACTCGTCGCCATGATTGGCGAAACCAGGCCAGGTGCCACTCATCTCAGGCACACTTGGGTCGGTATCATCGCCCATCTCAAAATCAGGCCTGACGCCGAACTGCCGGGAAAAGGGGACAGCCTGCTTGGTGCACCAGATGGCCTGCCCTGGCGCCAGGCTGGT
>CBDUWJ010000350.1:0-3550 GCA_965370895.1 uncultured Anaerolineae bacterium
ACGTGGGAGCCTATGCCTCCAGCACCACCTACATCAGCGGTGGGGCGGTACGCAAGGCGGCAGGCAAGGTGGCAGACCAGATCAAGGAGCATGCCGCGCTTATGCTCGGCCTGGACAGCAGCGACGGGCTGGTCCTGCGCGACCGGCAGGTCTTTGTGCCTGACGGCCGCTCGCTGACGCTGGAGATGGTGGCCCTGAGCAGCCTGCACCAGCAGGACCAACACCAGATCATCGCCAGCGCCTCGCACATGAGCTACGAGAGCCCGCCCCCCTTTGCGTCCCAGTTTGTCGAGCTGGCCGTGGATACCGAAACGGGGCAGGTGACCGTGGAACGGGTGTTGATGGTGGTCGACGCGGGACGGGTGATCAACCCCACGACCGCCTCCGGGCAGGTGGAAGGTGGCCTGCAGCAGGTCCTGGGCTTTGCCCACTGTGAGGAGATGGTCTACGACGAGAAAGGTCGCATGGTGAACGCGCGGTTTGGCCCCTATCACGTCTACAAGGCCAACGAGATGCCCAAGCTGGAGGTCATCTTTGTGCAGACGGACGAGCCCACCGGACCCTTTGGAGCCAAGTCCATCTCCGAAATCTCGATGGACGGCATCGCCCCGGCCATGGCCCACGCCATACACGACGCGACGGGTGTCTGGATCCGGCAAGTGCCCTTCACGCCGGAGCGCGTGTGGCGGGCGTTGAAGGCACGAGACTAGGAGGATGGGTTTTGGTAAATTGGTAGATTGGTAATTGGGAAATCGGGAGATTGGGAATCGGGCCTGGCCCCTCGAATCTACCAGCCTACCAATCTACCAATCTACCAGTTTACCAGTCCACCGGTCTACCAATCCATCGAGCCCAAGGAGCGAACATGAGAGCCAGTTTGTCAAAGATCGATTTCTCCCAGATCGTGGACGCCCTGCTGCCCGTCTTTGCCACCTTTGCCGCGTTGGCGCTGGGGGCCGTCATGCTGCTGGTGCTGGGCGCAAACCCCATCAAGGCTTATGGAGCTCTGCTGGAAGGCGCCTTCGGTAGCGGCAATGCCATTGCCGAGACGGCCGTAAAGGCCGTGCCCCTCCTGTTGGTGGCCCTGGGCATCTGCATTGCATTTCGGGCGAATGTCATCAACATCGGCGGCGAAGGCCAGATGATCCTCGGCGCTATCTTTGCCACCCTGCTGGGGCTGAGTCTGCCGAATTGGCCCGGCTGGGTGGTCATCCCCCTGGCCATCCTGGCCGGCTTTGTCGGAGGCGGGCTCTGGGGGGCGATCCCAGGCGCGCTAAAGGCCTATTTCGGCGTCAACGAGATCCTGACCACGATCATGATGAACGCCATCGCCGTCCAGATCATGAACTTTCTGCTGCGCGGCCCGATGATCGACCCTGCTCAGGCAGAGCTCGCGTCCAAAATCCCCCAGACCGCCGCTCTGGAGGCGGCCTTTCGTCTGCCCCGCTTGGTGCCCACACGCCTGCACCTGGGGGCGCTGATCGCGGTGGTCTTGGCCTTCCTGGTCTACATTCTTCTCTTTCGCACCGTGCTGGGGTATCGCATCCGGGCCGTGGGCCAGAACCCCGATGCATCCCGTTATGGAGGGATCCGGGTGCGCCGGCAGATCGTCATCGCGCTTCTGTTGAGCGGCGCCTTCTGTGGGCTGGCAGGCGCTATCCAGGTCTATGGCCTGAACTACCGTATGATCACCGATGGCTCGGCGACTGGGTTTACCGCCAGCGCGGGTTTCAACGGCATCGTGGCTGCCCTGTTCGGCCAACTGCACCCCCTCGGCGCTATCCCGGCTTCATTCTTCTTTGGGTCGCTGCTCGTGGGAGCCAACAAGCTGCAGCGCGTGATGCAGGTGCCCTCCTCCTTTATCCTTGCCCTCAACGGCCTGGTGGTGATCTTTGTCGTGAGCAGCGAGCTCTGGCGCCGCCGCCGGCAACGAAAGCGGCGGATCGAGGCCACGAGCAAAGCGGAAGACGAACCGCCTTTGGTACCTGAATCGGGGGTGGCATCATGATCTCAGATCTCTTCACGGCGACCGTTCTCGTTGGTATCCTGGCCTCGGGCATTCGACTGGCTACGCCATATCTCTTCGCCGCCCTGGGTGAGACTTTTGGGCAAAAAAGTGGCGTCCTCAATCTGGGTGTCGAAGGGCAAATGCTCATGGGGGCCTTTTTCGCCTTCTACGTCACTTTTATCACCGGCAACCCCTGGCTGGGATTGCTGGCAGCCGTCGTTGTCGGCGCGGCCATGGGATTGGCCATGGCCTTTGTCACCATCAACCTGCAAGCGGCGCAGGGCATCAGCGGCATTGGCTTCTACCTCTTTGGCCTGGGGATGAGCACATTGCTCTTTCAGATGACATTGGGCACAGTAGAGACGGTGAGTGGCTTCTCATCGATGCACATCCCGGTGCTCAGCGACATCCCCATCTTGGGTCCGATATTCTTCAGCCACAATGTCCTGGTATATGTCGCCTATGCCCTGGTTCCAATCGCCTGGTTTGTCCTGAACAAGACCAACATCGGTCTGAAGATCAGGGCAGTGGGCGAAAACCCCGAAGCAGCCGACTCGCTGGGTGTGAGTGTCAGCACCGTGCGCTATATCACCGTTACCCTGGGGGGAATTCTATCCGGCATTGCGGGCGCTTCCCTGTCCATCGCCCTGCTCAGTGTGTTCCAGCAGAACATGACCAGTGGCATGGGGTTCATCGCCGTTGCCCTGGTCTACTTTGGCGGTTGGCGGCCATTGGGCGTGCTGTTGGGCTCGCTGCTGTTCAGCATGGTCAACTCCCTGCAGTTGTGGATGCAGGTGCTGGGCGTTCCCATCCCGTCGGATATCGCGGTAATGATGCCCTACATCCTGACTATCGTGGCTCTGGTACTGACCGTCCAGAAGGTCCGCGCGCCCTCTGCGCTGACCAAGACGTTTGAGAGGGAGGGGTAACTGGGATTCGAGATTCGGGATTCGGTTGAACTCGGGCCGACGCTAGCCCATATGGAAGGAGGTGAGGGTTGTAACAATTGCTGATCCCAGAGATCAAATGCTGTGCATCAAGAATAAACCAAAAAAAGGAGAGTGAAGAACATGTCTGGTAAGAGCAAATGGTTGATCGTTCTGGTGTTACTGGCGCTGCTGGTTGCGGCCTGTGGAGGCGCCGAAGAGGAGGCGGCTGGGGAGGACGGAGTGTTCCGTGTGGCGGTAATCATGCCCAGTACCATCAACGACCTGGCCTTCAGCCAGAGCATGTACGAAGCCCTGGTTGCCATCCAAACAGAGATGGGCGGCCCCGAAAAAATGGAGCTGGTCTACTCGGAGGGGATGTTCGTCGTGGATGACGCCGCGGCAGCCATCCGTGACTATGCGACCGAGGGCTACGACCTGGTCATCGCCCACGGTTCGCAGTACGGCAGCTCGCTGCAGGAGATCGCTCCTGACTTTCCCAAGACCGCCTTTGCGCACGGCACGACGGTGAACACCTTTACTGACGAGGGCATCACCAACGTCTTTGCCTACGAGGCCGCTTCCGACCAGGGCGGCTATGTCAACGGCGTCATGG
>CBDUWJ010000351.1:0-3545 GCA_965370895.1 uncultured Anaerolineae bacterium
CATCAAACTGTACCTGCGCGGCGAGCTACGTGCATTCTCTTGTCCTAGAGTCCCAACAGTTGCGCCTTCTTCGCCTGAAAGTCCTCTTCGGAAATGATGCCCTGGTCGCGCAGCCCAGCCAGCCGCTCCAGTTCATCGAGGTAGGAATCCTCAGGCGCGGCTGGCGCAGCTGCGCCGGGCGCCGGCTGTCCTGCTGTCGCGGCAGCGGGCGCCTCACCCGTTTCCTTGGCCAACGCCGCTTGGTCCTCGTCGGTGAGCTCAATGCTCTGGATGCCCAGGTCTTTCATGGCAGCCACCAACTCCTCTTCCGTCATCTCTTCGACGGAAGACCCTGTGCGTTCCTCAATCCGGTCCGCATCCTTCTGAGACAACTTGACGGCTCCGTACGCTGCGCCGCCCACCGCTAGAAGCACCATGCCGCCCACCATGACGCGCCGTCTCCTGCGCCGGCGCTGTCGATGGACCACTCGCCTTGTGGTTCGCCGTGACGTTCGCCGGCCCGCTCGTCTTGCACCTCTCCTAGGCATCGCGTGCCCACCTCCTCATAAGAATCTATACACAACGAAGATTATACCTCATCGGCGTGACCTTTGTCAAAGCAGCTTCTGGGCGTGTTCAGGTTGACCGGTCCGAAAGACTGATGTCAGAAGATCTGTGGGGAAGTGAACGCCTGCCAGAGACCGCAGGTTGTCCCAAAGGTGGAGTGGATCAGATGGAACCTGAGAGCCATTTCCTCCGTCTGAGACATGCATTCTTTCGAGGAGAGAGCATCGTGACCGTGCATCCAGGGCAGTCGAATCGCTCAGCCGGTCCAGGGTGGGACCGGCGGCGACGAGCAACCTACCACACAGCCACTCGCAGTAGCGCGGGATATGCGCTGGCTGTGATCCTGCTGCTCGTCTTGGTTCTGCTGTGCCTCACTGGCCTTGTTCTGGCCCGCGCGTTCCTCACCGATCCGTCGCCGTCTGGCCTTGCCGCCTTGGTCACGCGGACGCCCCTGCTTGACCCCATTGGCAACGGGCGAAACCAGAGCCAGATCACCATCGATCCTGAGCATGGCTACATCGGCTCCCTGATCACCGTTACGGGACAGGGCTGGTGGCCTGGCGAGCCGGTTTTTGTATTTCTCCGTTCCGAGGAGGAGGGGGAGGGTCCAGGATATGCCTACGCCGCGGCTGTGGCCGACGAGCAGGGGCAGTTCCACACCGCGCTTACCTTTCCCAACGAAGTACGCTGGATCAGGGCGCAGCGGGCGAGCAGCCGTGGTTGCGATGTGATCGCCCGGGGCACCCGTTCTGAACTCGAAGCCAGCACGCGATTCAGCATCGTGGCCCCGCTTCCGACGGCCGTCCCAAGGGGAACTGCAGTCACAACGCCTCGGCCTACACCCCCACCCACCTCGCTACCCGCCCATACGCCGACCGCAACTACGTTTGCGACCGCTACCACGGCCGCGGCCCCCACAGCGACGCCGACACCCGCGACGATCAGTGATTGGCGAGGCGAGTACTTTGCCAATGCTGGGCTGGCTGGCGATCCGGTCCTCATTCGCAACGACCTAGCCGTTGGTTTCTTCTGGGGCACAGACTCACCGGGGAAAGGCGTGCCTGCGGATCGCTTCTCGGTTCGGTGGACACGCCTGCTGCACTTTGCCGAGAGCACCTATCGCTTCGCCATCGCGGCGGACGACGGTGTGCGTTTCTGGATAGATGGGCGGCTCCTTGTGGACGATTGGCAAGACGGTCCCCTCAGACCCCTCACCCTTGACCTGTATCTGTCCGAAGATGAACATACACTGCGTGTTGAGTATTATGAAAACCTGGGCGACGCCGGGATCCAGTTTGGTTGGGAGCAGATCGCGCTGCCGACGGCAACACCAACTCCCCCACCCACACCTGTGCTTCCACCAACCGATACGCCGACCGCAACACCCGTGCCAACTGACACGCCCGCCCCTACGCCAACTCCAACCACGACTATGGCGCCAACGGACACACCAACCCCGATGTTTGAGCCGACCGCTACGCGGATGCCTGGATCGACTCCCCCTGCGCCGCTGCCCCACGCCTGGCAGGCCCAGTACTATGCCAATGCCACCCTCAGCGGCAAACCGGCATTGGTGCGCGAGTATGCCCCACCGGACTGGGAGGACATAGACCTTGACTTTGACTGGGGAGCCGGCTCGCCCGGCGAAGGTGTGCCCCCAGACCTCTTCTCTGCGCGGTGGACACGGCACGCGTGGCTGCCAGCCGGAGCCTACCGCTTTTTCCTGGCGGTGGATGATGGCGCCCGTCTTTGGATCGACGGGCAGTTGCTTATGGACGAATGGCACACAGCCAGCGGCGGAACCTATGTGGCCGACGTTGATCTGTCCGAGGGCCTTCATACCTTGAAGGTCGAGTATTTCGAGCAGTTCCTCGACGCCCAGATCCGCCTCTGGACAGAGTATAGTTCGGAGTTGATGTCCGTTTTTTACATCTCCGCCAAGCCATGATATAATCCAGTGCCATGATAGCACACACTTCCGCCAAGACACGCCTGCAAGCTATCGTGCATGGGCGCGTGCAGGGCGTGAGCTTTCGTTACTATACGCAGCGACGTGCCACAGAATTGGAGCTGACCGGCTACGTCTGCAACCTGTGGGACGGGACCGTGCAAGTTGTAGCCGAGGGTCAGCGGCCGGCCGTAGAGGAGTTGCTGGCTTATCTGCACACTGGGCCACGGCCGAGCTTTGTCACCCAGGTCAACACGCAGTGGCCGGCCCCGACGGACGAATTCGACTGCTTTGAGGTGCGCTACTGAATGCGTAACAATCCCGAACGGCTGGCCTGGACTGTCCTGGGGACAGCCTTTGTGATCTTTTGTCTCCTGATCGTTGGGATTCCTCTGGGCGTGCGTGCCTATGTGCTGCACGCTGCCGAGGATCAGGACACCCTGCTGCAAGTGATCGCGGGCACGGTCCTGGTGGACAGGGCCAACGGGAACGATCCCATTGGTGTGACTGACACTACGATGCTGTCGCCAGGCGATGAGGTGATTACCGACGAATCCTCCTGGGCGACACTGGACCTTTTCGAGCGCAGCCACGTCACCCTCTACCGCGAGGCGAGGGTCAAACTGGACAAGATGCAGTCCCCCCGCTTCCACCGGAGCGATCAAGCCAATCGGATCACACTTGACGTCACGGGTGGGATCGTGCGGGTGGGCGTGGCCATGCCCCAGGCGTCGCCCCGCGAGCGGGCAACTGAATTCCTCGTAGTTACTCCCCACACTGAGGTGGTCCTGGAAGAAGGCAGCTACCGGATCGAGGTCGTAAACGAGGGAACCCAGGTTACCGTGGTTCGTGGGCAGGCAACGGTGGGTGAGGAAGAATCCAAGGTGGAGATTGGCCAGGGTGCGCGCACCTGGGTGGCTTTGAACGGTGCACCGACAGATCCCTTGCCTGCGGCGCAGAACCTGGTGGAAAATGGCGATTTCCAGCAACCGCTTCACTCGATCTGGCTGACCAGCACCGTGGTGTTCACCTCGGCAGTCAAGCCTCCCAG
>CBDUWJ010000352.1:0-3539 GCA_965370895.1 uncultured Anaerolineae bacterium
ATCCCGGTGTTGATCTTTTTCATCTTTACCCAGGAGATGCTGCTCAGCGTCTACGGTGGCGGGAGCAAAGGTGGTACGTAGGAAACTGGGAATACGAGATTAGATCTCTTCTTTCTCACCTCTTCGACAAGGAGTGAACGATGAAAGTAGAACTTGAAAACCTGAGTAAACGATGGGGCGATGCGGTGGGGGCCGACAGGATGAACCTGGATATCGAGGATGGCGAGTTCGTCGCCTTCCTGGGGCCCTCCGGCTGTGGGAAAACCACTACCCTGTTGATGGTCGCCGGAATCTACAAGCCTACCGAGGGCACCATCCGCTTCGATGGCCGGGTCGTGAACATGGTGGCGCCCAAGGACCGGGGCATTGGCATGGTCTTCCAGAGCTACGCTCTCTATCCCCACATGACAGTTTTCCAAAACATCAGCTACCCGCTAAAGCTGCAAAAGGTCCCCAAGGACGAGATGCGAAAGCGAGCGCAGCGGGTGGCGGACATGATGGGCATCGGCCACCTGATGGACCGCAAGCCAGCCCAACTCTCCGGCGGCCAGCAGCAGCGAGTCGCCCTGGGCCGGGCGCTGGTCAAAGAGCCCCAACTGCTGCTGTTCGACGAACCGCTGTCGAACCTCGATGCCCGCCTGCGCCTCTCCATGCGCGGCGAGATCAAGCGCCTGCAGATGGAGTTGGGCATTACCTCCATCTATGTCACCCACGACCAGGTGGAGGCCATGACCATGGCCGACCGCGTCGCCGTCATGAAGGATGGCAAGTTGCAGGGTTACGCCCCGCCCGACGAGCTGTACGAGCAACCGGCCACCCAGTTCATCGGCGGCTTTGTCGGCAACCCGCCCATGAACTTTTGGACAGCGGAGGTCATTGCCAGGAATGGCGGCTACTACGCCGTACAGACGGGTCTGGAGGTTCGCGTGCCCCCCGACCGCGGCGCCAAGGTCGCCGGCCGGGGTGAGGTCATCGTGGGCATCCGCCCCGAGGACGTGGAGATCTGCGACGAGGGCATCCCTGCCGAGGTTGATGTCGTCGAACCGCTGGGCCGCGACGACCTGCTCGAAGTGCACATCGGCGAGGCCACCATGCGCGTGCTGGCCGATCCGGAGTTGAAGGTCAAGATGGGCGACAAGATTCAGTTGAGTTTCAACGCCAACAAGCTACAGTTCTTTGACCCGGAGACAGAAGAGTCCCTGCTCTGGGCTTAGAGCCCTATCTGAGCTGATGAGGCCCCGGCGAACGTTCGCGACGTCGCACCTTCACCGGGGCCTCGTGACTGCTGTGATGCATCATGGATCGGAGAATGGGCAAGATTCCGCAGGACCGGGTGATGACGGCCATCGTCGGCAGTTACCCCAAGCCCGAAGATCTGTTCCCGGGCAGCGGCCGGGAGCTCCTGGATGCGGTTGGATTGAGCTTCTACGACCTGGAGGAGCAGGTTGGCGAACGGGAGTTTCAAGCACGGCTGGACCGCGCGGCACGTTTGGCTATCCAAGACCAAAATAAAGCCGGTATTGACTTTGTCACCGATGGGGAGGAGCGGCGGGGGCACTATGTGCTCTATGTCCTGCGCAGGCTGGCTGGGATTGACTTTGAGCATCTGACAGAAAAGTCGATCCGCGAGGGCCGGTACGTGCGCCAACTACCCACCGTGGTCGACAAGATCGCCTACGAGAGGCCGATTCTGGTGGACGATTTCGAGTTCACCAGACAGCACGCAAATGGCATCCCCAAGATCGGCCTGCCCGGCCCATCCACGGTCGTGGACAGTGTGGCGGACGCGTACTATGGTGGGGACCGGGAACGGATGGCCAAGGACTATGCCCAGGCGATCCGCCACGAGGTGGCAAATCTCGTCGAGGCCGGCTGCCGGGCGATCCAGTTTGACGACCCGGTACTCCTTCGCTATCCGGAACAAGCCCAAGAATGGGGCTTGGAGGCGCTGCAGAATTGCTTCCAGGGCTTTGAGGATCAGGCGACGTTCTTCGTCCATATCTGCCGTGGCTACCCTGACAAGCCGTTGGAGCGGAAAGGGATCGAGTACAAGGCCGACGCCGGCTACTACGGGGACGTTCTGAGCTGGCTGAGTGGGTCCATGATTGACGTGGTCTCTATCGAGGGAGCGCAGAGTGACGCTTTGGGCTTGGATCCCTCAGGGCAGGGCTTGGACCTGTCTGTGCTGCCGGCGATAGGCAAAAAGACGGTGATGCTGGGCGTGCTGGACGTGGGCTCCAATCGGGTGGAAAGTGTAGACTTGATTGTGCAGAGGGGGCGAGAGGCGCTGCGCCATCTGCCCCCGGAACAGCTCATCCTGGCCCCCGGTCCGGGCCGGGGGCTGGCCCCCGATTGCGGGATGTTGCAGCTTTCGCGAGCAGCGGCCAGGCAAAAGCTGGCCAACCTTGCCCGCGCCGCCCGGGAGTTGGGTGGCCCAGCGTAGATAGCGAACATGGGACAGACTCCAGACTGGATCGTTACTTTGTGCAATTGGAGCGCAATTGCGTGCGGTTACTGCGCAACCGCCTGGAGTCTGCGCAGCAACTCCCCGCAATCGCTGGATTGGGACGCGGCGGCCAAGATCTGTGTGGCTGCTGTGCTGGGGGCCATAATTGGCCTGGAACGGGTGTGGAGGGGTCATCCTGCCGGGTTGCGGACCAACCTGTTGATCGCCATCAGTTCTTGTCTCTTTACCATCCTGTCCATCGAGGGTTTTCCCTTGCAGGGTGCGGCTCAGGACACGGCCCGCGTTGCAGCGCAAATTGTCACCGGTGTCGGCTTTTTGGGGGCTGGCGCTGTGTTGGCGAGCAGGGGACAGATTCGGGGGCTGACCACTGCGGCCTCGATCTGGCTGGTGGCCGCCCTGGGCATGGCCGTGGGAACAGGGCTCTATTTCCTTGCCATCTTTACCACGCTTTTGTCCATAGGACTGCTGGTCTTGCTAAGGCCCCTCAGCCGGCGCCTGGAGCTGCAGGCTGGAGGGCGGACCGAAGACGACAGCGGCGCCTGAAGACGATTGACAGTGTTACGTTGTGCCAGGAGGACAGAAATCGGAGTATGAACAGCAAAGAGCGAGTGTTGGCCGCCATTGATCGTGTCGAACCTGACCGCGTGCCGGTGGACCTGTGGGCCTTGTCCCCTGTCACCGACAACCTGCGCGCGCACTTGAGCGCGGATGATGATGAAGGCGTCTGGCGGGCGCTGGGCGTGGACTTGCGCTCCGTCTGGCCGGCCTACGCCGGCCCGGCGCTGCCCACCTTCAACGATGGCAGTTGGCTCGACTGGTGGGGGCTGCACAAGCGGATGATAGGCCCCTTCGAGGAGGTACTGGAACCGCCGCTAGCGGAAGCGCAGACCATTGCCGACGTCGAGGCCCACCCGTGGCCCGATCCTGACTGGTTCGACTACGATGGCCTGCGTCCGGCGTGCGAGGCGTTGAGCGACTACGCCCTCGTCATCCGGGACCTCGGTCCAGACGCCACTTGTGTGCTGCGGCTGGCCATGTTCCTGCGCGGCATGGAGCAGTTCATGATGGATCT
>CBDUWJ010000353.1:0-3532 GCA_965370895.1 uncultured Anaerolineae bacterium
GGCGTTCGATCGTTCGTTTTATGCGTCTTCCCGTAGAATGGGCCTGGTCAGGCAGGTGGGCCCCCCTTCGGCTTTGAGCGAAATCTCCTTGCCGCGATAGGTCAGCACCTCGCAACCCGCGGCTTCGAGCCTCTGTTGGGTGATGGGATTGCCCTCCAGCATCACGCACCGGCCCGGTGCCAGGGTAAGCACGTTGGTGCCCATCGTCTCAAACTCCTGTGGCGGCACCTCGACGAACTGAAAGTTCTCCTCCTGGAGCGTTTGCCAGAAGGGCACAGAGAGCAGGGGCGGATAGACCACCGCCAGCCTGGGAGCGACCAGGCTGATGAGCGACAGCAGGTGCAGGCAGGCGTCCGGGCCGGTGTAGTAGGGCAGTTCCACGGGGATGACCGTCACACCAAGGCCGGCCAGGGTCTCCCTCAATTGGTCAAGTGCCTGGGCATTGGTGCGAAAGCCCAGTCCCACGGCCAGGGTATCCTGATCCAGCCACAACAGGTCCCCGCCCTCGGCTCGCGCGCCCCCATGGAGCGCATAGTACACCGGCACGCCCAATGCCTCCAGGCGGCGCGCCATGGGCGCTTCCTCCCCCCGCCGTTGATCTTTGCCCATGCTTAGCACAATGGATCCCCGGTCGGTCACGATGGCCGGATCGTAGACGTAGAGAGCATCGGCCTGGCCGGGTAGGGCCTCGTCGTGGTAGAACACCTCGGCGCCGGCCTGGCGCAGGAGCGCCACCAGCGCATCGTGTTCCTGCCGGGCGATCTCCAGGTTGGGCCGGGCGGCATAGTGCCACCAGGCCGGATCCGCTGCGCCAAAGGCTTCATCTGGCCGCCTGACCAGCACCTTGCGCAAAGGCGCAACCATACTTTGGCTACCGTAGTCCTTCATCTGCGACTCCATCCATCAACGATCGTGTTCATCGTTGGTCGACATCTACGGCTCTGCCCGTGCGGCTGCTTTCGTAGGCGGCGTCCACAATCCTCATGTTGACCAGCCCTTCGGCGCCGCCGGGCACCGGGGTACGTCCCTTTCTGATACAGTCCACGAAATAGGCCATCTGCGCGTTGTACATACTCTGCGGGCAATGGGGATCACGCACAGGCGGGAAGCCAGGGCCCACCTGCTCGTCGGTGCCTTGCCCTTCCAAAGTCGTAGGCACCTCGATGCCTGTGGGGTACAGGTGAGCCAGGCCTTTTGTGCCGTATAGCTGGGTGCTGGCCTCGGGACCGTCGGCGTGAGGCTGCCACCAACCTGATTCGACGTAGGAGGTCACGCCATTGTCCCAGTTGACGATGATGATACCCGTGTCGTCCACGTTGAAATCGGTGTAATATGTGCCGATCTGGGCGTAGACGCTGACCGGCCGCGGGTCGCCCAGCAGAAAGCGCGCCGTATCGATGGCATGGATGCCCATGTCGGCCAGTGCGCCACCGCCGGCGAGCTTTTTCTGGGTGAACCAGCCGCGTGGCCCCCAATTGACGTGGACGCCGTAGCCCTTGGTACGGATCACGTCGCCGATGCGGCCACCGTCCACCTGTTCCTTGACCCATAGCGCCTCCGGGTCAAAGCGCCAGCAGTGGGCGACCATCAGAAGCGCGCCCGAACTCTCGCTAGCGGTGACCATGCCCTGCGCCTGTTTCGCGTCCAAAGCCATCGGCTTTTCCACCATCGCGTGTATGCCCGCGTCCAGGGCCGCGATCGTCTGCGGCGCGTGCAGGTAGTTGGGAGTGTTGATGCTGAGGGCGTCCACGCCGCCCTCAGCCAGCAGCTCTTCAATTGTGGCGTACTGGCGTGGGATGTCGAATCCCTTGGCAAAGGCTGCCATGGACTCTGGCTGGTGGTTAACCACGGCAACCAGTTGGACGCCGGACAGGTTTTGCGCCGCGGTGGCATGGATCCTGGAAATGTACCCGGTGCCGGCAAAGGCAAGTCTCAAACTCATTGGTCCTTCCATTCACCGCTGATGGACGCACACAAACGCAGATGGATCGGAATCAGCGTTCAACTAAGGTCATCAGAGGTTCCGTTCATCCTGTGGTCGATTCCAGCCCAAGTTGCTGTGCGTCTCTTCTGGTGTGTCGCCCAAGCGGAAGCCTGCAAAGGTAACCGCTTCTTCGCACACAGATCGGTCGCAAGGTCTGTCGAGTTGCACCACGCCTCTCAGGTGCAGCCGCAGGAACGGCGGATCACCGGTTCGGTGGGCAAGAGAACCAGGGGATCAGCCTGACCGCCTCGCACCAATTGCACCAACTGCCGGATCGCTTCCCGGCCCACCTGCTCTATTGGTGCGCGCACGGTGGTGAGGGCGGGGTTCAAGTAGCGGGCCAGGTCGATGTCGTCGAATCCCACGACGGCGATCTCCTCCGGCACCCGCTTGCCGGCGCAACTGAGGGCAGCGAATACGCCGATGGCCGATTCGTCATCCCCGGCAAATACCGCATCGATCTGCACTCCCTCCATGAGCCAGCACTCCATCGCGCTCTGAGCCTGCCGTCTATCAAAGCCGCCCGAGGCGACGAGATGGGGGTCACAGGGATGGCCAGCCCTGGGGGCGAGGAGCGGAGGATGAGGACTATCCGAAACCGGATCTCGCTGAAGCGGGCCAGCTCCGCGTCAGATACGCTGTCGACAAAGACTGCGTTGCATCCGTGTTGTGTTGTGCTCGCCCAGGGGATAGGGCGTAGCGGCGCCGGGGGCCTGGCCATTGGCCGTCGAATGGATGAGCAGGCCCAAGCCGGCCTCCCTGGCTCCGGCTTCGATGCCACGCAGCATGGGCGCAAAAAAGTCACCGCTGATCTCGGGTAGGTAAAGGCCCAAGGTGTGGGTCTTGCGGCCGGCCAGCGCCTGGGCCGTGGGGTGGGGCCGGTAATTCAACTCGGCGATGGCGGTTCGCACTTGCGCCTCTGTATCCGCTGCCACAGGAGCGGTCCGGTTGATCACCCGGCTGATGGATGCGATAGAGACGCCGGCACGGGCGGCGAGATTGGCGATGGTGGCCCGGGCGCATGGTCTTGGTTCAGCCATGGAACCTCACTCTAATCCAGATAGGCCGGCCATGTAAGCGCTTTCTGCAAGCGTTTACATTATCCCAGGCGGGGGGCAATCTGTCAAGTCGTAGGAGTGCGGGGACCAACATACTAGCGATGCCGAAAAACCGGTCGAGTCTGCGTTTAGAAGGGTGCAAGGAAAGAGATAGGACGGTCAGCGATCAACGACGGAGAGCGTCATCGATTTCAAAGAATGGATGACAATCACGGAGGAGTCACCATGATGTATCACTTGGATCCGCAAACAGGGGAATTCCTGTGGCGCTGTCCCGAATGTGGGCAGTCCATTCACCTTCAGAGCCAGTTGGCGGTTTGCCTGGCTGAACGAGCAGGGCGCTGCCAGGGTTGCCGGGCCAAGGCCAAGTTCGAGCAGAACCCAGGGCTTGTCGGGTTTTTCCTGGACTTTTGGGCTCGCGCCGATGCCTGGCCACAGAGTGATTCCTGGATGGAGGCCATTCCTGCAGCCGGCATACCGATCCTCGCCA
>CBDUWJ010000354.1:0-3528 GCA_965370895.1 uncultured Anaerolineae bacterium
TATTGGCACGTCCAGCACGCTGAACAGAGCGGCTTCACCATGAGCCGCTTCGATGGCGGGCCACAGGGGGCGATGGATACGGCCGTGGACAAGGCCTGGGAAGCGATCCGCAGCGCCCGCGATGGCCACTTTGTGCCCAAGCCGCCCGACGATGGCTGCCCGTCCTACTGCCCGGCCTCCGGCTTCTGCTGGCATTACCAGCCTGGGTTTAGAGGCTGAGCCATGGACATGCACCCCATCGTGGCCAGGATGAGTCCCAGCGACGAGCAGGCACCTGCCGTCCTGGCCCGGGATCGCAACGTGGTCGTCACCGCCGGGGCGGGCACCGGCAAGACCCGCACGCTGGTCGCCCGCTACCTCTCCTTGCTCGCTGAGGGCCACCCGGTGCGTTCCATCCTGGCCATCACGTTCACCCGCAAGGCAGCCCGGGAGATGCGCAATCGGGTGCGGGACCAGATCCGCCGCTACCTGGAACCCCGAGACCTGGACGAGGGAGAACGTCAGGAATGGCAGGATCGCTACATCGCCCTCGACGCGGCCCGCATCGGCACCATTCACAGCTTCTGTAGCGAAATCCTGCGCGCCCACCCGGCCGAGGCCGGCGTGGATCCCCGCTTTCAGACCCTGGAGGAAGGCCAGGCCAACATCCTTCTGGGGCGGGCTGTGGACGAAGCGATGGCTTGGGCTGCCGACGAACCGGGCGTCGTCGAGCTCTTTGCCCTGCTGGGCGAGCGAGGCCTGCGCAGCACCCTGGAATCGCTGGTCAGGCAGAGGCTGGACGCCGAACAGGTCTTTGAACGGCTTCCCAGGGACCTGCTGGCCCACTGGCAGCAGGCACTGCTCGAGCGGCAGGACCAGCGCCTGGCGGCCCTGGTCCGCAGGCCGGAATGGTCGGACGCCATGGCAACGCTCCAGGACAATGCTGCCGACCGGCCGGACGACCGCATGGAGGTACAGCGCCAGGCAGCGCTAGCCGCGCTCGAGAGCCCAGCCGAGTCCCTGGCCGAGCGACTCGAAACGCTGTCCCGCCTGGACGACATCGATCTCAGGGGTGGCAGCATGAAGGCCTGGCCTGGCGGAAGAGAACAACTGGCCGATATCAAAGCCGCCCTGCGCGCGCTGCGCGAAATGTGGAAAGGGCAAGCTTCCCTGTTGGAGCTGTCCCTGACTCCTCAGGACGAGGCGCTGGCGGCAGCCATGCCCGCGCTGCACGTCCTCTTTCGACGGGCCGTCGCCATCTATCACCGGTTCAAGGAGGAGCGGCAGGCGCTTGACTATGACGACCTGGAACACGGCGCCCTTGCCCTCTTAGAGGGCGATCTGGCGGTGCGTGCCCGCTGGCAGGACGAGTTCCAGGGCATTCTGGTTGACGAATTCCAGGACACCAACGCGCGGCAGCGGGACCTGGTGGCCCTGCTCAACAGTGGCGGCAAGCTCTTTATCGTCGGCGACGCCAAGCAGTCGATCTACCGCTTCCGTGGCGCCGACGTGGTCGTCTTTCGCCAGGAGCGGGAGCAGATCGAGCGCGAAGACGGCCAGCCACTCTCGCTGGCGACCTCCTACCGCGCCCACCGGGAGCTGATTGAGGCACTGAACAGCTTGCTCCGGCCGGTATTGGGCCTAGACGCGGACCCAGACCGGCCCTGGGCGGAGCCCTTTGCGCCCTTGTCACCGCATCGCCAGGAGGCCGGTGCCGGCTTCACCGCGCCCCACATCGAGCTTCACCTGACAGTGGGTGCAAAGGGTGACGGAGCCCTGGACCGGGCCGCCAATGCACTGGCGGGGCGTATCGAAGAGTTGATGGACGGCGGCTTGCAGGTTGTGGACGGCGATCGGTCTCGCGCCCTGGATTATGGGGATTTCGCCATCCTCTGCCGGGCATCGAGGTCATTCGCAGCCTACGAGGACGCTCTGGAACAGGCCGGGGTGCCCTTCTTGACGGTGGCCGGCCGCGGGTTCTACGGACGCCCGGAGATCCGCGACATTCTCAACGTCCTGCAGGCCGTGGCCGATCCGACCGACAACCTGACCCTGGCCGGGCTGCTGCGGTCGCCGGCCTTTGCCCTGTCAGATGCAGCCCTCTACCACCTCTGCGGAGCTCGGAATCGAGCAGAAGGAGCTAGCACGCTCTGGGACACCCTGCAGACGATGCCCAGCGCGCTGTCCGTGGAGGAGCAGCGACGGGCTCGGCGGGCGGTTCGTTTCATCGAAGAGTCACACGATCAGGTAGGCAGGACCTCTGTAGCTGACGTTCTGAAGGCTTTCCTGGACTCTACCGATTACCGGGCAGCACTGATCCAGGCGGGGGAGACACGCGCTGCGCGCAATGTCTCCAAGCTGCTGGCCGACGCCCACGTCAGCGGCATCGTGGGCGTGGGCGAATTCCTTGAGTACCTGGACGGCCTGCGTGACAGCGGCACGCGGGAGGGAGAAGCGCGCTCCACCATGGAGGGCGCCGTGCAGATTATGACCGTGCACGCGGCGAAAGGGCTCGAGTTCCCGGTGGTCATCCTCGGTGACGTGACCCGCAGCGGTGGGCGCGGTGGGTCCTTGTTGGTCGACCCGGAGCTTGGGCCGTTACTGCCGGTCAAAGACAACGAGGGGCAGACCCCGGCCATGTATCGCCTGGGCAGGATGCAGTCCGACGATCAGGAAGACGCTGAATCGGATCGGCTCCTGTACGTCGCCGCCACTCGCGCCCGAGAGAAGCTGATCCTGAGCGGCTGCATCAGCCTGAAGCAAGATGGCACCCCGGGCAAATTGAAAGGGTGGCTGGCCAAGCTCGCTGGAGAGAACGGCCTGACGCTTGCTGTCATGCCCATAACTCACGACCCGGAAGGCGCCAGCACAACTCACCTGACTTTGCATGCAGATTCGACGCCGGTCGCTTGCATCATCTATGAGCCCGGACATTTGTGGGACCACCGTCCGCGCCAAAAGGAGGAAGCCGTCGAGCTCACGGCTACAGTGCCGCCTCCACTATTGGCACCTGTGTCCCCCGAGACAGAACCTGTGGACGAGCGGACCTCGGAGCAGGACCGCATCCCGCCGCGGCGGGTCTGGCGTGTGGTCCCCACGGTGAAGCGGCCTCGGGCGCCCGCCTGGGTGGTCGGTTCCCTGGTGCACGAGGCGCTGGCTGCCTGGCGATTCCCCGCCGACTCGGACGGTCATTTTGAGGTATGGGGGGAAGCCAGGGCACGCGGCTATGGCCTCACCGACCACCGGCAGCTCGCCGATGCCGTACGACAGAGCCAGCAGCTCTTGGTGCGTTTCCAGGCCCATTCCCTTTACGGGGAGATGGAGCGTGCCGATCGGCGGCTGCACGAGGTGCCGTACAGCCTCGAGGTGGGCAGGAATATCGAGAGCGGGATCATCGATGCGCTGTACGTGCGAGATGGAGTCTGGACAATTGTCGAGTTCAAGACGGACGAAGTGAGGGGCCAGGCCGAGTTGGAGAGACTGCTGGTGCAGGAGGATTATCAAGCACAGGCACAGCGCTATCTGGCTGCTGCGGGCCGCTTGCTCGGC
>CBDUWJ010000355.1:0-3525 GCA_965370895.1 uncultured Anaerolineae bacterium
GAAACACTGGCTCGACGGGGAGTGCTTACCCCCGATGCCGCCCGCGCCTTTCTGGATCCTGAGGCCTATGCCCCCGCCGACCCTGCCGACCTGCCCGATCTATCCGCCGCCGTCGATCGCCTTCGCCAGGCCATCCAGCGTGGCGAGCGGATCGCCATCTGGGGCGACTTTGACGCCGATGGCCAAACGGCCACCGCCCTACTGCTGGAAACCCTGCAGACCATGGGTGCTGACGTTACCTTCCGCGTGCCCACCCGCCAGGAGGGCCACGGACTGCACGAGGCAGGTCTGGAGCGCCTCATCGCCGGCGGCGCTCACCTGATCCTCACTTGCGACACCGGCGTCACCGCCCACGCCGCCGTGGACCACGCCAATCGCCTGGGCGCCGAGGTCATTGTCACTGACCACCACGTGTTGGGCACGCACCTGCCCCCGGCGCTGGCCGTCGTCAACCCCCACCGCCTCCCGCCTGGCCACCCGATGGGTACCCTACCGGGCGTCGGCGTGGCCTACGAACTCGCCAGGGCCCTGGCACCCACCGCCGCCGACGCTGCCCTGGACCTGGTGGCCATAGGCACCGTGGCTGACGTGGCCACCCTCACTGGCGACGCCCGCTACCTGGTCCAGCGCGGGCTGGTGCTGCTGCGCCGCACCGAGCGCCCAGGCCTGCAGGCCGTCTACCGGGCCGCCAACCTGCGCCCCGAGGGCATCACCGAGGAGCACATCAGCTTTGTGCTGGGGCCGCGGCTCAACGCCCTGGGCCGTTTGGCCGACGCGACCGATGGCGTGCATTTGCTGACCACCAGCGACCCGATCCGTGCCCGGACCCTGGCCACCGAAGTGGAAGGCCTCAACGCCCAGCGCCGGTGGCTGACCAAACAGGTGGCAGACGCCGCCCTGGCCCAGATCGAGCGGGAACCCGCGCTGCTGCGCGATTACTCCGCCCTGGTGCTGAGTCATCCCACCTGGCCCGGAGGCATCATCGGCATCGTCGCCGGACGGCTGGCGAAGCAATTCGGCAAACCGGCGGTCCTTATCTCCGCCCAGCCCGGCAAGCTGGCCCGGGGATCGGGACGCTCGGTGCCCGGCGTGGACCTCATCGCCGCCCTCACCGACTGCGCCCCCCTGCTGGAGGGCTTTGGCGGGCATCCTGCCGCAGCAGGATTCAGTCTCGAACCGGATCACATCCTCGAGCTGCGCGCCGCTCTGTCGCGGGCGGTTGCGGCTCGGAGCGAGGCGATCCCGAAACCCACCTTGAACATCGACGCTTATGTCGAGCTTCCGAACCTGGCGCTGGAGCTGGTGGCCGAGTTCGATCGCCTGGCTCCCTTTGGCCCCGGCAATCCACCGTTGACCCTGGCTGTCCGCGACCTGCACATCCTCAGCGAGGCGACCATCGGCCGCACCGCCGAACACCGCCGTCTGACCGTCGAGGATGCCCAGGAGCGAACGCAGAAAGTGTTCTGGTGGCAGGGAGCTGGACGTCCGTTGCCGCAAGGCCGTTTTGACCTGGCCCTTACTCTCCGGGCCAGCGACTATCGGGGGGTCTCCGAGGTCCAGGTCGAATGGCTGGACGCCCGCGAGCTGGAGCCGGCCGCCGTCGAGGTCCCGGCCGCGCCGCCCGTAAAAGTCCGTGACTATCGTGGGGCGAGCGACCCGGAGACGGTGTTACGCGCACTGATGGCCAAAGGGCAGGTCCAGATCTGGGCCGAGGGGAACGGCCCCGCCGGGATAGAGGTTTGCAGCCGCGGGGAATTGGTCCCCGGCCCACGGCTGGCCGTGTGGACCCTGCCGCCTGGTCCGGGCGTGCTGCAGGCTGCCCTGGACCGGGTCCAGCCAGAGCAGATACTGCTCTTTGCCCACGACCCTGGCATGGACGAGTCCGGTGCCTTCCTCCAGCGGCTGGCCGGCTTGGTCAAGTTTGCGCTTCAAACCAGAGAGGGCCAGGTGAACCTGGAAGCGGCTGCGGCGCGCACCGCGCAACGGGTCAACACGGTGCAGGCCGGGCTGGAGTGGTTGAAGGTGCGGGGACAGATCGTCATCGTGGAGAGGGCAGACGACGCCTGGCGGCTAATGGCAGGGGAGGGCGATGGCGATCCGCAAGCAATCGAGGTGGCCCGCGACCGCCTCAACGCCCTACTGGCCGAAACGGCTGCCTACCGGGCCTACGTCCGCAGCGCCCCAACCACGGCTTTTACGCGGTGAACCGAGTCTAGTTCACACTCTGATCCTGGACTATTCGGTACGTATCACGGGCGATGGCCAATTCCTCGTTGGTGGGCACGATCAGCACCTTGGTCCTCGACCCAGGTAGGGACGCTTCCACGATTTCGCCGCCCGCTGGCCGGGCGCGCACGCCCTCGATGCCCAGGAACTCCAGCCCGCGGCAAGACCACTCACACACCTCAGGAAAGTTCTCGCCAACGCCCCCGGTGAACACCACACAATCGAGGCCGCCCATCACCGCCGCGTAGGAGCCGATGTAGCCCTTGACGCGCAGCGTATAGTGCTTGAGCACCAACATCGAGCGCTCGTAATGGGGATGCTCCGGTCCGGCCTCGAGGGCCTCCTCAAAGACACGCATGTCGCTGGACAACTCCGACAGCCCCAACACGCCGCTCTCCTTATTCAGCAGGTGGTTGATGCCCGCCGCATCCAGCCCCTCTTTGACCATCAGGAAAGGCACGATAGCTGGATCCAGATCCCCACAGCGGGTGCCCATGGTCAGCCCCTCCAGTGGCGTTAAACCCATGCTGGTGAGCATCGATTGACCCTCGCACACTGCCGTCACGCTCGCCCCGTTCCCCAGGTGACAGGTGACCATCTTGAGCTCCTGCAGGGGACGGCCCAGGTATTCGGCCGCCTGTTGGGCCACATACTTGTGCGATGTGCCGTGGAATCCGTAGCGGCGGATGCCGTACGTTTCATAGAAGCGATAGGGAATGGCGTACAGGTAGGCGTGAGGTTCCATCGTCTGGTGGAAGGCGGTGTCAAAGACCCCCACCTGCGGAACTTCGGGCAGCAGCGCCGTCACGGCCTCGATGCCCTGGATGTTGGGTGGATTGTGCAGGGGCGCCAGTGGGACATTCTCGCGGAGCGCCTGTAGCACCTCGTCGGAGATGCGCACCGACGCTGCAAACCGTTCTCCTCCGTGGACGACGCGGTGGCCCACTGCATCCAAATCCCCGGCACTCTCCAGCACGCCATGATCTGGATCGACAAGTACGCCCAGCACCATCTGGATGGCATCCTTGTGGTCGCTCAGCCGCAGGTGGGTGCGCACCAGTCTGTCCCGCCCGGGCATCCTGTGCGTCAGGCGGGGGTTGCCCAGACCCACTTCCTCTACGATCCCGCCAGCCAGCACCTTCTCGATATGGTTGTCCAACTCAAGGAGCTGATACTTGACCGACGAACTGCCGCAGTTTAGGACCAGGATTCTCATTTCGACCACTCCCTTGCTACCCTTTCGGCGTGCGCAAAAAAGACAGAGGAACGCCTTTGCATCTCCAGGCCTTCCTCTGTCCA
>CBDUWJ010000356.1:0-3497 GCA_965370895.1 uncultured Anaerolineae bacterium
CCTGCTTTGACTCGTGATCTGCGCCTGTACCGCAACCGACGTCCGTCCGCCATTGGTGTCGATCTCGATGGCGCCGGTATAGCGGCCTGGCGCCAGTCCGTTTGTCTCAAGCCAGACCCTCAAAGTGACACGATTGCCCGAGAACTGCGGCGGCGTCAGGTGCAACCAGGGCACAGTGGCACGGGCGCTGCCGTGCAGGCTTCCGCTGCCCGCATTTTTCAGCCGGAGACGGCACCTGGGCTTTGAGCCAGCCGGCACAGCGCCCAGGTAGACAGCCGCCGGCTCTACCATCAGCGTTGGGCCCAGAGCCACCGCCCGGACGACGAGATCCGCGTCGCCTCCGCGGGACGAGAAGTGGATGACGCCCGTCTGTTCCAGCCCCTCAGGCAGACGCCGTCCGTCGACTACAACGTCGAGGTCGCAGGTGTTACCCGACCACCGGGTGTTTCTCAGGCTAACCCAATTGGGCCAGGAGGTGATCCGTCCGCGGAGGTGGCCTGTCCCTGTGTTGATGACGCGGACTACCAATCGCTTCTTCTCTTGCGGGAGCACAGCGCCAAAATCAAGAGACTGGGGTCGAAGCGTTGGACTGGGTGGTAGACCCTCGGCCCGCACAGGGACTGACACATCCCCGCCATTCGTAGTAAGCCGGATAGAGGCGCTTACCCTCTTCCCGGCTGGCATCTCAGCCGGCCTGGCAACCACGCTCAGGTCCATTCTGTTGCCAAGTACCTCGGTGCTGGAAACCTCAATCCAGGGCACGTCCACCGCCACCGTGCCCTCCAGCGTGCCCCCGCCGCTGTTGGTCACGCGCAGGATCTGGGGTGCTGGATGCGCGTCGACCATGCCCAAGTCCAGGCTCGCCGGCGATGCGCTAACCTGTTCGGGTGTCTGTGTCAGGAACTGCAACCGGACCTGTTGCGCGCCCCCGTTGCTGAACACATCGATGATGGCCTGGTACTGCCGCTCACCTTTCAGACTCCCGGTGTCGATGGCGATGGAGATCGGCCCTTCGCCGGCAAAGCTTCTGTCGGACTCCAACCACGGCTCGCGACCGCGGATGACACCGCGCAGGCTGCCCTTCCCTCGATTCCTGATCGTGAGCGCAGCAGATTTGGGCTGCCCCAGGCGCACCACCCCCAGGTCCAGCTCTTTTTCCCTGATTTTCAGCACTGGCGCCTGGCGTGACAGCCAGTCGAGCGTTCCGCAGGCCGGGCAGGCAGGGAAGACCTTCTTGGCCGGTGACTCCTGATCGCCGTGGGTGAATTCGTGCCCGCACACGCGGCACCTAAACACCCTGCGAAAGCTCCACTGTCTCGACCTACACTCAGGACAAACCGCAGGTGGCCTGCGTCCCCGTTTCTTGGGGGCTATCCAGTCATGACCACACTGAAAGCAATGGCAGCGTCGATCACGATCCAGCTTTGTGGTGGCGAGCTTTCTCAACTGCCCCCGGTTGACCAGATGCTGGCGCAGAGTGCCGGGACCCAAAGAGCGCGAATAGCGCTGATCCACCTCTACCACCTTAGCGGTCGCGCCCGCCGCCTGGAGCTGTGAAGCAATCCTCACGGCGATGGCGTATGCGGTAGTCCGAAAGACCGATGTGGGGGCAGAGAATGCCTTGATCGCTGCCTCCGGTTCGGTCAGCGACAGTTCCTGCTGTAGCGCATCGATCGTCCGTTCGATCCTCTGATCGGAAACGTACGCCAGTACCACGCAAAAGTCGCCGGCTTTGGGCGCTGCCGCTTTCTTTCCCGGCTTTTCCAGGCACAGCTCCAGCGCGTTGCGGAACTGGGTTGCCGAACTGCGTTTTCGAGGGTCTGGCTCAACGGCCCGGCTGAGCGCCCGCACCAACCGCTGTTCCAGAGACCCGGGCCATGGGAACGACATGGGGTGCTGTTGTGGATCATCATCCGTCAGCAAGTGGTACATAGTTGCGGCCAGAGCATATACGTCAGACTTGGGGACCGATTTGCCCTGATATTGCTCTGGCGGTGCATAGCCCATTGTGCCATAGACACTGGACTTTCGCCGGCCAACCGGAGCATCAGCCTCGGCCGCCAGACGCGTCTGGGCCGTGCCAAAATCCACAAGTCGGATATCCCCCGTGTGTTTGTCCAGCACCAGGTTGCCCGGCTTGACGTCGTGATGGATGACCGGCAGGGGTTCCCGCAGCTCCAGGTACTCGAGGATTTTGCACACCTGGATGCCCCAACGGGCGACATCCGCTACTGGGTAAGGGGCACCTGGCACGACAAGACCCTGCTCATCGATATGGGTCAGGCCCTCGTTCAGGTCCTTGCCCTCCACGTACTCCATGACAATATAGTTCCTGTCCTGCTCTGTGAAATAGGTGATGATCTCGGGGATGCCAGGGTGATGCAGACTGGCCAGGATACGCCCTTCATCCTCAAACCGTTCCTGGGCCTTTTGCTCCGCCTGCTGGTACGCTGTCCAGTCCGGGTAGTCGCCCGCATCCACATAGTCCAGCATCTCTTTCAGCACCCGCAGGCGGCCAAAAGCTTCCAGATCCTTCACGAGGTAGATAGCGCCCATGCCGCCCTGGGATAGTTGCCGGACAACCTCGTATGCCCCCGCCTTCAGGGTCCGGCCCGGCTGCAGCCGCTCGCGGCCCCGCAGGTAGGCCACGGAGATTCCGCACCTGGTGCAGAAGATTGCCTCTATCCGGTTGGTATGACCACACTTCGGGCACTGCATCACCTGCCTCCTCTGCCGTGGGCGGTCATTATACCACCACACGAGCGAAGGGGCAAGGGATGACTGCCACCGGCGCACCCCATGACGGCAATGCTCGGTTTCGGGCTGGACGTCTGCACGGTTCTTGCGTATACTGGGGAGGTATGGGGTACGAAGTGAGCAATTCGCCCCTACGACTCACAAGATAGCTCTTTCAGGAGGGCATGATGACCAAACGCCTCGTTCTAGTCGCCGGCAATATCGCTGCGGGCAAAACATCCCTGACGGAGCGGCTGGGCTCTCGATTGGGCTGGCGAACCACCTTTGAATCAGTGGCCGACAACCCCTACCTCGCCGACTTTTACGCTGACATGCGGCAGTGGTCCTTCCACCTCCAGGTCTTTTTCCTCGGGCACCGGGCCGAGCAGCACCTCGAGTTGGCGCGCTGGCCCGAATCCGCCATCGCTGATCGCAGCATCTACGAAGACGCCCACATCTTTGCCCGCGCCCTGTACCACCTGGGCAACCTGGCTGAGCGCGACTACCAATCCTACCGCGTGGTCTTTGACCAGCTTGTGACCAGCTTGCCCCGCCCGGATCTCCTGCTCTACCTTCGGGCCCCCGTGCCCGTACTCCTGGAGCGGATCAACCATCGAGGCCGGGACATTGAGAGCGGCATTACCGCCGACTACCTCTCACTGCTGGAGACCTTCTACGACGAATGGATCCAGGCCTTTGACGTTTGCCCCGTGCTCACCATCCGTACCGGCGCCCTGGACTTTGTGCACCTGCCCGAACAT
>CBDUWJ010000357.1:0-3486 GCA_965370895.1 uncultured Anaerolineae bacterium
CTGCGCAGCTTTTCGACGATGCCCGGTAGGATGTCCAGCACATAGTCGACGTCCTCGCCGGTGTTCTCCTTTCCCAGCGTCAGCCGCAACGAGCCGTGGGCTACCTCGTGGGGATAGCCCATGGCGGTGAGTACGTGGGATGGCTCCAGCGAGCCGCTGGTACACGCCGACCCGCTGCTGGCGGCCACGCCCATCAGGTCCAGGCTGAGAAGGATCGATTCTCCTTCGATGTACTTGAAGAGGAAGCTGGCGTTGTTGGGGAGGCGTTGGCTGGGATGGCCGGACAACTGGCTCTCGGGGATGCGCTGCAGCACGCCGGCAATGAGTCTGTCGCGCAGCTCCGTTAAACGGGCATTGGTCTCCTCCGCCTCCTCGTAGGCCAAACGCAATGCCGTGGCCAGGCCCACGATGTAGGCTATGTTCTCGGTGCCGGCTCGCCGTCTCCGCTCGTGGGCGCCGCCGGTCTGCATCGGCAGCAAGGGCACACCCCGTCTGGCGTAGAGCACGCCCACGCCCTTGGGTCCATAGAATTTGTGGGCTGACAGCGATAGCAGGTCCACGTTCAACATCTTCACATCCAGGCTGAGCGTGCCCCCGGCCTGCACCGCGTCGGTGTGGAGGGGGATCTTGTGGGCGCGGGCGATCGCGCCGATCTCGGCGATAGGTTCGATGGTGCCCACTTCATTGTTGCCGTACATGATGCTGATGAGGGCCGTGTCGGGGCGGATGGCGTTCTCCACGTCGGCCGGATTCACCATACCGTAGTGGTCCACCGGCACATAGGTGACCTCAAAGCCAAAGGCCTCATCCAATTGCTCCACCGTGTGGACGATAGCGTGGTGCTCGATGGGTGAGGTGATGATGTGGTTCTTTTTGGCGCGGTGACGTCGCTCCAAGGCCACGCCGCGCAGTGCCATGTTGTCACTCTCTGTCCCGCAACTGGTAAAGACCACTTCGCGGGGCGAGCAATTCAGGATACCGGCGACTGTCTGGCGCGACTGGTCGAGGGCGTGATAGGCATCGCGTCCCAGGCTGTAGATGCTGGAGGGGTTGCCGTACCTCTCAGTCCAGTAGGGCAGCATCGCCTCCACCACCCGCGGGTCGACAGCAGTGGTGGCGGCGTGGTCCAGGTAGACGGTTCGCTTCGCTTGTTGGTTCATGGTTCCCCTATTCACGCGCGGCATTGACACGCGTTGGTGTTCTCAGGCGATGCGCCAAACGCACCACGTCTCACGGTCCTTGTATCACGGCTGGTCAAACAGGTCCGTGCTCAGATACCTCTCCCCGGTGTCCGGCAGCATGGCAACGACCACTTTGCCTTCGCCCAGGCGTTTTGCTACCTGGAGGGCGGCCCAGGCGGCCGCGCCCGACGAGACGCCGGACAGGATGCCCTCTTCACGGGCCAGCCGGCGGGTGGTTTCGGCAGCATCCTCGTTTTCAACCCGCACGACCTCGTCAATGACATCGGTGTTCAGGACGTTGGGGATAAAGCCGGCGCCGATGCCCTGGATCTTGTGTTTCCCTGGCGACCCACCCGAGAGCACGGGCGAACCGAGTGGCTCCACGGCCACAATCCGGATGCCAGGTAATGTGTCTTTCAGGATCTCCCCCACGCCGGTGATGGTACCCCCCGTGCCCACGCCGGCCACGAACGCATCCAGGTGGCCCACCTGGGCCAGGATCTCGGCGGCGGTGGTGCGGCGGTGTATCTCCGGGTTGGCTGGGTTGTCGAACTGATTCAGCATCACATAGCCGTGCTCGCTCACCAACTCCTCGGCTTTGGCTATGGCCCCCTTCATGCCCTTCTCGCCGGGCGTGAGCACCAGTTCTGCGCCATAGGCCCTTAGCAGCGCCTGGCGCTCGGCCGTCATCGTGCCGGGCATGATCAGGGTGAGGCGGTAGCCCTTGACTGCCGCCACCATGGCCAGGCCAATGCCGGTGTTGCCGCTTGTCGGCTCGACGATGACGCTGTCTGGCTGCAACACCCCCGATTCTTCAGCAGCGTCGATCATGGCTTTGGCGATACGATCCTTGACACTGCCCCCCGGATTCGATCTTTCCAGCTTGACCCACGTCACCGCGGATCCCGGCTGCGGCAGGCGGTGCAGTCGCACCAGCGGCGTATGTCCAATCAGGTCCAGGATGGTTTCAGCTCTCCGTGCGTCCATCTGTTGGCTCCTTTACTTCATCTTCTCCCAGCCAGACCCCGACGAGGTTTATGTCCTCGTCCCAGTTGACTGGCGTGCTTTGGGTCAGATCCCTCACCCGTTGCTCCAGGAGCTCGATGCGGTCGACCACGCATTTCAGCGTTTCGACTACCGGGTCGGGCAGGCGGGCGTGATCCAGGATGTCTTGAGACTGCTCTTCGAGCTTGCGACCGTTGATGCGCACGATACGCCCAGGTACGCCAATAACCGTGGCTCCCGGGGGCACCGGCTCGACGACCACCGACCCGGAGCCGACCTTGGCTCCATCGCCCACAGCGATGTTGCCCAGAATCACGGCGTTGGAGCCGATGACGACGCCGTGGCCGATGGTCGGATGGCGCTTGGTACGTTCTGACGAGGTGCCGCCCAGGACCACCCCGGTGTACATCAGCACGTCGTCGCCGATCTCTGCCGTCTCGCCAATGACTACCCCTGCTCCGTGATCGATAAAGAACCGCCGCCCAATGCGCGCGCCGGGGTGAATCTCGATGCCGGTGAAAAACCGGTTCAGGTGCGATGCCAGCCGTGCCACAGTCCGCCGGTCTCGCCTCCACAGGCCGTGGGCAACCCGGTGCAGCCAACTGGCGTGCAGCCCTGGATAGGTGGTTAACACTTCCAGCAGACTGCCAGCCGCCGGGTCCTTGGCATAGATCGTCTGGATGTCCTCACGCAAGAGAGCACGCCAGCGCCCAAGCGGGCCGCGACGTGCTAACGGATGGCTTTCTGCACCACTCCTGTTCAATGCCTCCGGGCTCAAGTCGGTAACCACTTGCCTCATCCCTGCCAGTCAGGCTCCTGCAAATCAGCCAGCGTGATGGAATCGAGTGTTTCTACCAGCCGGTCGCGCACCTGTTCCCAGATTCCACGTGTTGTGCACTCGTCTTCGCGCGAGCAGGGCAGACACCGCTGCTCGGCCACGCACTGCACGGGCAGGATGGAACCTTCCAGAGCGCGGATGACGTCACCGGCCGTGGTAGTTTGAGGCGCACGCGCCAGGAGGTAGCCGCCGTGAGCTCCGCGCTTGCTGTGCAGCAGGCCCGCGCGGCGTAGATCAATGGCAATCTGTTCCAGGTAGGCCTGAGAGATGCCCTGGGTCCGGGCTACCTCTGCCAGGGGCAGTGGCCCTTGACCAAAGTGGCGCGCGAATTCGCTCATAGCGCGCAAGCCATATAGCTCTTTGGCCGAAACTCGCACAGATCCCTCTTTTCTGCTACCGCTAATCCCTAGTAAACTGTCGGGATTATCCTACCACATCAGTGGATGGCTGTCAAGTAAGGAG
>CBDUWJ010000358.1:0-3482 GCA_965370895.1 uncultured Anaerolineae bacterium
TATAATCGCCAGGGCGGGAGGGAAAGGAGACGCGCAACGGATCCGTTGCGACCTCCCCTAGAACGGAGACCCATGAATCGAACCTACGTGGCCCTGGACCTGGAGACCACGGGCCTGGATCCCAAGCGCGATGCCATCATGGAGGTCGGCGCCGTCCGTTTTCGCACCTCTTTCGTCAACGGCACAGTCCAGGCCCAGGTTCTGGACTCCTGGGGCAGTTTGATCAATCCTGGCCGGCCCATCCCCATCCAGATACAGCAATTGACCGGTATAACTCACGAAAAGGTGATCCACTCCCCTCGCTTCTCGCAGGTGATCGATCAAGTGAGCCGCTTCGTGGGCAGCCATTCAGTGGTCGGCCACAGCGTGAGCTTTGATCTAGCCTTCTTGCGTAGCCACGACCTGCCCCTGGCCAACCCGGTACTTGACACCTTTGAACTGGCCAGCATCCTGATGCCCCACGCTACCCGCTACAGCCTGACCAGGCTGGGTGAGGCGCTGGGCCTGCGCAACGTGTGCACCCATCGTGCCCTGGACGATGCGCTGGCGGCCAAGGACCTCTTTGTGGCGCTACTGGAACGCGCTTCCCAACTGCCCCTGGCTATCGTCCGGGAGATCAACCGCCTGGCGGGCGGGATGGACTGGTCGCTGGCAGCGGTGTTCCGCGACGTAGAACGCAGTCAGGCCCGTACCGCCTTTGGGGGGTCCATTGGCCAGCAATTAGCCGCCCAGCTTGGTGCAGCCGAGGACGCTCTCGGTCCGCTCTTTGCCACGGTGCAGGATAATGGAGAAGAGCTGACTCGAGCTGCCACGCCCCGCGCTTTGGACGTGGACGAACTAGCCGCCATGCTGGAAGAAGCTGGCCTCTTTGCCCGTCACTTTCCTGGTTTCGAGCATCGCCCCCAGCAGGTAGAGATGCTGCGCGCTGTGACCACCGCATTCAACGAGCGCCAGCACCTGCTGGTGGAGGCCGGCACCGGCACGGGCAAGAGTATCGCCTATCTCCTGCCCGCTATTGCTTTCGCTCACCTCAATGGCGAGCGGGTGGTCGTGTCCACGAACACGATCAACCTGCAGGATCAGCTCTTTTTGAAGGACACCCCGGACCTGCAGAAGCTGCTCCCCTTTGAGTTCCGGGCAGCGATCCTGAAGGGCCGGAGCAACTACCTGTGCCAACGGCGGCTGGCAGGGGTGCGCAAGGCAGGGGCTGGGTCCATCGACGAGATGCGGATGCTGGCCAAGGTGCTGGTCTGGGTGCCCAGCACCCAGACTGGAGAGCGGGGCGAGCTCTTTATGCCCAACCCGGTCGAGCAGGCCCTGTGGAGCAAGATTTCGGCCGAAAGTGAAACCTGCACCCAAGATCGCTGCCGCTTCCGGGAGCAGGAAAGATGTTTCTTCTACCGCGCCCGGCGCGACGCCGAACGGGCCCACGTCATCATCATCAACCATGCCCTGCTGCTCTCCGATATCGCAGTGGAGAACCGCGTGCTGCCCGATTACCGCTACCTCATCGTAGACGAGGCCCACCACCTGGAGGCCAGCGTCACCCGCCAATTGAGTTTCCAGGCCGACCAACGGAACGTGGAGCGGATACTCAACGAGTTGGCCCGGCCGGTGGGCGTACGGCGCCATACCGGCTTTTTGGGCGACGTGCTGACCCGCTGCCGGGGGGTGATTCCCCCCGACGAATGGGCCGTGTTGCAAGCCCACGTCCATCGACTCCAGAGCCAGATCACAGATGCGCTGACCAACCTCTATGCCTTTTTCAGCGTCCTGAGCAGCTTTCTGCGGGAGCATAGTCCCCAGCGCGGCGATTACGACCAGCGGCTGCGCCTGACCAGTGGGCTGCGCGTGCAACCAGCCTGGAGCGACGTCGAGATCACGTGGGACAACCTGTCGCTGCAACTCTACCCCATAATCGACGACCTGGACCGCTTGTGCGGCAGCCTGAGCGGACTGGAGGACTATGACATCCCTGACCTGGAGGGGGTTGTGCAGGACTGCGCCGGCTACCTGGCGCGCCTGGGGGAGATGCGGGACCAGATCAACGCTTGCATTGCCGAGCCAACGTCCCGGGCCATCTATTGGGCCAGCGTCTCGGCCAGGGATGAGCGAGTGACACTGCACGCGGCGCCGCTCCACGTGGGCGATCTGGTCGAAGAGCACCTCTTCCACCCTAAAAAGTCGGTTGTTCTCACCTCGGCCACGCTGACCACCGACAACAGTTTTGACTTTATCCGGGAACGGTTGGCCGCCTGGGATGCCGACGAGTTGGCGGTAGGATCACCATTTGACTACAAGAGCTCGACCTTGCTCTATCTACCCGTTGACATCCCAGAACCCAACCAGCCCTACTACCAAAAGACGGTGGAGCAGGCGCTGATCGCGCTCTGCCGCGCCACCGAGGGCAGGGTGCTCGTCCTCTTTACGTCCTATTATCAACTGCGCAGCACCGGCCGGGCTATGCTGCGACCCCTGGCCGACAGCGGGATCGTCGTCTACCAACAGGGCGCCGGTATCTCGCGGGTCCAGTTGCTGGAGAATTTCCGCACGACCCCCAAGGCGGTGCTCCTGGGCACGCGCAGCTTTTGGGAGGGAGTGGACGTGGTCGGGCCGGCACTGAGTGTGCTGGTCATCGCCCGGCTGCCCTTCTCCGTGCCCGACGACCCGATCTTTGCCGCGCGTTCCGAGACGTTCGAGAACCCCTTTGCCGAGTATGCCATCCCAGAAACGATCCTGCGCTTTCGCCAGGGCTTTGGGCGGCTGATCCGTTCCACGACCGACCGGGGCGCTGTTGTCATCTTGGACAAGCGGGTGCTCACCAAATCCTATGGCCCGATGTTCTTGAACTCGCTGCCCGAGTGCACCCGAGTGCGTAACTCCCTGGCCAACCTGCCTGGTGCCGCAGAGCGCTGGCTTGCATTGGAACATCCGCAAGAAGGTGGTCGTTCTTGACAAAGAGGCACGATCGGAGGGACGAGTCAGGAGAATCCCCTGTCCGTTTCCCTCCCGCCGCCACCTGGCGGCTCATGGTGGACGGCCAGGCCGATGGCGCGACCAATATGGCGGTGGACGAGGCCATCTTGACGGGGGTACGGAAGGGGACCAGCCCGCCCACGCTGCGCTTTTACGCCTGGTCGCCTCCCTGTCTGAGTCTGGGACGCAACCAACCGCTGGGTGACGTCGACCTGACGGCCTGCCAAACCGCTGGCGTGGACGTGGTGCGCCGTCCCACCGGCGGCCGGGCCATCCTGCACACTGACGAGCTGACCTACTCCGTGTCCCTCCTGCAAAGCGATCCGTGCGCGGCGGGCGGTGTGATGGACAGCTACCGCCGCTTGAGCGAAGGCCTGCTGGCGGGACTGCGTCGCCTGGGCGTCCAGGCCGTGCAGGCAATGGGTCAGCGGCAACCGGCCGCCAACCTGACGGCCATCTGCTTCGAGACGCCCTCCGACTATGAGATCACAGCCGGCGGGCGCAAG
>CBDUWJ010000359.1:0-3476 GCA_965370895.1 uncultured Anaerolineae bacterium
TGTTCAAGGCGTGAATGGACACCCTGCGACCCAGAAAGCGCTTGGCGGGCATGTTCTCCACACCGACCCGCACTCCTTCTTCGGCCTCGAATTCGGCCAGACCGCTCAGTAGGAAGTCAAGGTAGTCGCGTTCGCCGGACAGGGGCAGGGGTAACAACAGGGATCTATCCCGCCCGCCCAAGACTTCCACCCTCACCGCGCGGATGCGCAACGGTAGGTGAGCTACCACCACTCCGGCGCCCACCTCTCGTGCCAGGGCCGCCGAGTTCTGCAAGCGGCCCAACGGGTCACGCGACCAACCCGGTGTGCGCAGCACGACAAAGGGGCTGTGGATCGCCACTATCGGCAGATTGGACTCCTGGCTGAGCCGCTGCAGGTAGGCTGGCTGACGGCTGTCCCAGCGGTGGTCGGCCAGCACCTCGATGGCGTCAAAGCCAGCCGCGGCGGCCAGCTCAAAGACGCGGGCGATACCATAGGTGTGCAGCGATCCCGTGGAGAGGGCAATGGTTACCATCGAGACCTCCTTGCGAGCGCGGCCATTCTAGCATAGCCTGTCCAGGGGAGGCAGACTGCTTGCCGCCATGGGTATTGCTCACCAGCAAGGGAATCGGGATCGCTACTTGGCAATCCCCTCCGTGCGTGCCTGGATCAACCGAACCTACCGTGGTCCTGTAACCAAGGGCAGCGTGAAGCGAAAGGTCGCGCCCTGACCGAGTGTGCTCTCCGCCCAGATCCGTCCACCATGGGCGCGGACCAATTCCCGTGCAATGGCTAGCCCCAGCCCACTGCTCCCGGCACGCGCCCGATCGCCCTGCCAGAAGCGGTCAAAGACGTGGGGTAGGTCTTCCGGGGTGATGCCGGGGCCATTGTCGGCCACCGAGACCTGCACTTCATCTGCGTTTTTGACGGCGGTGATGATCACCTGGCCGCTTCCTGTGCTCTCCGGGGTGCTCGATACGTGCCGCAGCGCATTCGAGACCAGGTTGGCAACCACCTGCCGCACTCGTTGCGCATCGGCATCGACCGGCGGCAGGGTGGGGGGCAGGTCCAGGGTGAGGCTTTGTCCTTGACTTTCGGCCTGGAGGTCAAAGCTGGCGACAACCCCCTGCAGCAGTTCGCCGAGGGCGGTGGGCTGGCGCTCCAGCCCAAGCCGGCCCGCCTCGGCTTGGGCCAGGTCCCGTAGGTCGTCTACCAGTCGAGACAGAAGCAGCGTCTCCTCCTGCAACGAGGCCAGGGCCTCGGGCGTCGGTTCGTACACACCATCCAGCAGGGCCTCCAGGTCACCACGGATTACCGTCAAGGGCGTGCGAAGTTCGTGGGCAATGTCAGCCATCAGGTTGCGCCGTAGCGTCTCCTGTCGGGCCAGCGACTGTGCCATGTCATTGAAGGACTGGCTTAGCTCACCGATCTCGTCATGGCTGCGAATTGGCACCTGTGGAACATCTGCTTGGGAGAGTTGCTCCAGTTTTCCCTGGGCCAGGCGTTGTGCGGCGTGGGTCAGCGCTCGGAGGGGGGCGGTAAGCTGACGGGCGAGCAACAAGCCCAGAACCAGCGCCACGACCCCGGCAATCAGCCCTGCCCACAGCAGCGAGTTATTCACCTGGCGCAGAAACTCGGCCTCCAGCGATTCGTGGACACCCGTCGCTGCTGGGATGAGCAGAGTGCCGACGCGCTGGCCGCCGACCTCGATGGGCGCGCCGATGGCCGGGTCTGCGCTAGATAGATACTGGCCCACCAGGCGGTCCTCGGAGTCGGCCAGCACCCGGCCATCGGAGCCGGCCAGGATCAGCCGGTCAGCGGCATAGTCAGCACCCCGCCCAAGTCCCAGCCGCTGGCCCTGACCGCGACCAGCGGGTTGTGACTCAGCGAGGCTGTCCATCCATTCGGCCACGCCAGCCCAACTGCCGGTCCGGGCGTAATAGGCTGTGAACTCGGGGGCCAGCAGCTCGGCACGCATCTGCTTACCCTGGCTGATGTACAGCTCGAACTGGCGGGCGGTGGTCCGGTTGGTCAGCACCGCCACCACGCCCACGGCCACGACGGCTACCAGCACAAAGCTGGCCAATAGTTTCACCCAAAGGCTGCGAAAAGGCCTCATGGCTCGCTAAACTTGTAGCCCACGCCATAGACCGTTAGCACGTAGCGTGGTTCCTTGGGGTCTTCTTCGATCTTTTGGCGCAGGTTCTTCACGTGGGCATCGACCGTGCGCTCATAGCCTTCGAAAGCGTAGCCCTGTACCCGGTCCAGTAGATCCAACCGGGTGAAAACGCGTCCGGGGTGCCTAGCTAGGACGACCAGCAGGTCGAACTCCGTGGGGGTCAGGTCCGCGCCCTGCCCCCCGATGGTAACCTGGCGGCGCTCCAGGTCAATCGTCACGTCGCCGGCTACAATGGGCGCGGGGGCCTGTTCCCGTTCAGCGCCCGTACGTCGCAGCACGGCCCTTACCCGGGCCACCAGTTCGCGGGGACTGAAGGGCTTGGTTACATAATCGTCGGCGCCCAGTTCCAGGCCAATGAGCTTGTCGGTCTCATCCACCCGGGCGGTGAGCATGATGAGGGGCACGTTGGTGTCCCGCCGCAGCGCGCGGGCCACATCCAGTCCATCTATGCCGGGCAGTCCCAGGTCGAGCACCACCAGTGCCGGTTTTTCGTACCGAAAGACCGTCAGGGCCAATTGGCCGTTGTCCGCCGTAACCACCCGGAAGCCAGCATTTTCCAGGTAGGCCCGTACCGTCTTGACGATCTTGGGTTCGTCGTCCACCACCAGGATCGTTTCTCCACTCATGTGGCACCCTCTTCCATCATGGACTCAGCATACCCCAATTGGCCTGTGGTGTCAAATGCAGCTCAGGGAACACAAAGGGCGCCCGGCCTGAGCGGAACCGGGGACTGGGCCTACCTGCCGGAAGCTCCGCACCTTTCACCGAATGAGCAGGGGTAAGAACAACCGCGCCTCTTCGGATGGCTCTCCACCGGCACATTCTTCGAAAGCGGGTAGGTGTTTGGTCAGCGACGCCTGCTGCAATGCCGTGAAGACCTGGATGATATCCGGTTTACCAACCATGCTGAACAGTTTATCGTAGAGAGCGGCGTTGTCGATCTCGGCCTGGACACCCGCTGCACAGGCCTCGGCCAGCGTGTCAAAAGTGGGGACGTGACCAGGCCACTCGTTCAGCGGCACATCCAGCTCGTAGTGGTCGAATAGGGTCACCAGGGCGGCGATGTGATTCTCTTCAGCTTTGCGGATGTTGGTGAAAGGCCTGACTTTGCCCAAGTCGGCGATCACCTGGTCGTACACTGACCAGGCTTTGTACTCGTCGTCCAGGGCCATCAATAGGGCTTCCACTTCCGACTCGCTCAGGTCCCCTTGGTAGCCACCGTAGACCTCTGTGGCTGGTGTCGCCGGGGCTGCGTATGCTGAACTTCCACTCGCGCCATAGGTGGTCTCCGCGCCGCGCGTTACCGCCCATGGCCCTA
>CBDUWJ010000360.1:0-3471 GCA_965370895.1 uncultured Anaerolineae bacterium
CAGGTGATGGAACAGCCGGTTTGCCGCTTTGCCGTCTTTGCCGATGTTGACCTATCCCCCGGCGAGGTGGAGGGCGATTTCGCCCACCGTCCCCTAACACCCCAGCACGAACTGGGCACTGTGGGGCTGTGGTGTGCCTTGCACGGGGAGGCTATGCTGGGTGCTGGGCTGCACCATCTTGCCGGTCGTTTCGACTTTGATGCCGTCACGGCTGAACTGGCGGAATGGGGGATCCAGATGATGCGCCCCTTCAGCGAGTTCTCGTATCTCCGGCAGGCTTTCACCCAGGGGGAGCCCTGGATGGTCGCCCCTGACCGTCTTGACCGCCTGACAGCCGCGGGCCAGATTGACGACACTCAGCGAGTGCAGTTTGCCAAGGAGGGTGCGATAGGCAGCCATCTGGAAAACATCCAACGGGGCGAAGGGTTCAAGGGCTTCAACCAGCAAAAGATCAGCGACATCATCCGTCGCACGGATCCTCGAGCGGGAATTCACAGCACGTAGCAGTGTGGCGTCCCACTCCGAGCAGCGACCCGGGAGACGGATCAAAGCCCGGTTTCCGCAGCTATGGTTGCAGAAACCGGGCTTTGATCAGGTCCATTGGCGGTTCGGTTAGAGGACCTCGTCCGTAGAGGCCGAAATCGGCCCCAAACTACCGCGTTGTCTGGGGCACATAAGCTGGCAGTTTCCTGTCGGCGAAAATAGGCTGCAACCGGGCAAAACGTTGCCGGCCATTCACCAGCGGGATCGCTGGCCAGCTATCGCCGATGAGCGGCCGGGCGTATCGGACAAATTCGTCAGTCACGTCCAGCCGGTTCTCGCCCATCCAGGTCTCCGGGAAGGATCGCTCCGAGTTGGCCACCAACTCCAGCGGCACCTTGTCGTAACGCACGTTGTAGATTGGCCCTGGCTCGCGCAGGATGGTGGACATGTAGCCGGAACCATCTTCGACGGCGATTTGGGCCGCTTTCTGCCCAACGCGGTACGCCTCCTCAAGGTCCACCGTCGAGGCGTAGATCATGTTATGCCGTTGGTCAGTGCCTGGCACGTTGCCCCGGGCCGAACCCCGCGCCGCCAACCCGTTCTCGTTTAGATAGTTCACGACGATCCGCTCGACGGTCATCTGGCTGGAAGAGAACTGGACATGACCAAAGGAATCCCGCTGCTCGCCCAAACCCCCCACGGGGAATCCCTCACTGACAACCAGGAGACAGCGGCCTCGCTCCCGCACCAGATCGTTTACGGCGTCGGCCAGGTCCGGCAACATCAGTCCTGATTCCTTGATGGCGATGAGCAGGGGCATCTCCCGCTCCGGATCGGCCAGGCGAGCTGACGCCGGGATGAAGCCAATCTTGCGTCCCATAGCCTGCATCACCAGCACCGGATCAGAGGGGCAAGAACCAGAGTTCTCCTGGTCGGCGTTCTGCAGCGTGAGGGCCCAGTAGCGGGCTACACTGCCGTAACCGGGCGTGTGGTCGATGAGTTGGAACCTACCAGCGGCCGTCAGGCCACCGCCGACATCGTTATCTATCGTCTTGGGCACGCCGACGGCAACCAGGTCCAACCCACGGCGGGCAGCCAGTTGGGCGACCTTGTGGGCCGTGTCCATGCTGTCGTTGCCGCCGTTGTAGAAGAAGAAGCCCACCTTGTGCGCTTTGAGCACTTGTATGATGCGCTCAAAATCCTCCTGCTGATGCGCTTTCAGCTTGTACCGGCAGGTACCAATGGCGCCCGCCGCAGGCGTCGTGCTCAGCAAGCAGATCTCTTCCTCCGACTGTGCCGAGAGGTTCAACAGTTCCTCCCGCAATACTCCCTCGATGCCATGGTAGCCGGCATAGACCGTACCAAAGACGTCCGGGTAAGCGCGACATCCATCCAGCACACCGCGCAGGGAGGCATTGATCACGGGCGTCGGGCCACCGCTCTGGGCGACGACGACGTTTCGCCCCCCTCGTATTCCTTCATTGGGCCTGCTCATTTCTCACCCCCCAGAAGAACAGGCAGAGGCGCGGGTGAGCGCTTGTGCTAGTGCCCAGTTGCTCACTGGCCCCTTGCCCGTTCTTGGGCTTCCTACGCGCTGTAGGTCGTCGACGCCGTCGTGCCGCCCCGGCCGGTCCAATTCGTGTGGAAGAACTCGCCACGTGGCCTATCCACCCGCTCGTAAGTGTGGGCACCAAAGTAATCGCGTTGGGCCTGGAGGATGTTGGCCGGTAGACGCTCGTTGCGATAGCCGTCGTAGTAGGCCAGCGCACTGCTGAACGCCGGGACCGGGATGCCCTCGACGACGGCGGTGGCAACAACCCCACGCCAGGCTGCCTGGCTGCGCTCAATAGCGCCCTTGAAGTAAGGGGCAAGCAGCAAGTTCGCCAGGCCGGGCTCCTGGTCAAAGGCTTCTTTGATGCGCTCCAGGAACTGTGCCCGTATGATGCACCCCTCGCGCCACAACAGCGCAACACCCCCGTAGTTGAGGTTCCAATCATATTCTGCCGCGGCCATTTTCATGAGCTGGAAACCCTGAGCGTAGGAGCAAATCTTGCTGGCATAGAGCGCCTGGCGGATATCCTCGATGAACGATTCTTTGTCCTCGAAAAGGCGGCCGCCCGCCGGAGGTCCTTCCAGGATCCTGCTGGCAGCCACGCGCTCCTCTTTGATGGCCGACATGAAGCGAGCAAAGACCGCCTCGGCCACGGTGGGAGCCGGGGTACCCATGTCCAGGGCACTTTGGCTGGTCCATTTGCCCGTCCCCTTCTGGCCGGCCGTGTCCAGGATCACGTCGACCATGGGCTTGCCGGTATCCTCGTCCACATACGCCAGGATGTCACGAGTGATCTCCACGAGGTAGCTATTGAGTTCGCCCTCGTTCCATGCCTTGAACACCTCGTGCATCTCTGCAGGCGCCATGCCGAGCAGACGCTTCATCAAGGAATAGGCCTCGGCGATCATCTGCATGTCGCCATACTCGATGCCGTTGTGCACCATCTTGACATAGTGTCCCGCGCCATCACTGCCCACCCAATCGCAGCACGGTGAGCCATCCGCTACCTTGGCGGCGATGGCCTGGAAGATGGGTTTGACGTGAGGCCACGCTGCCGGACTCCCGCCGGGCATGATGCTCGGCCCGTGCAGGGCACCCTCCTCTCCACCAGACACGCCCGTGCCGATGTACAGGAGGTGCTTTCCCTCCAAATAGAGCGTCCGCCGGATGGTGTCTCCGAAGAAGCTGTTGCCGCCATCGATGATGATATCCCCTTCGTCCATGTGGGGTAGCAGCAACTCGATAAAGTCATCCACAGGCTTGCCTGCCTTGACCATCAGCATCGCCTTCCGGGGACGGGCCAGCGCTTCACAGAACTCCTCAGTGCTGTGACAGCCGATGATGTTCTTGCCCTTGGCTCGGCCATTCATGAACCGGTCCACCTTGCTCACCGTGCGATTGTAGCACGCCACGGTAAAGCCCTTACTCTCCATGTT
>CBDUWJ010000361.1:0-3463 GCA_965370895.1 uncultured Anaerolineae bacterium
ATGGCCCAACTGGAGTCCTAGCTACTAGCGCACTGGGGATGGACTGGCGAAGGACAAAGACCATCGTCGCTCGTCCTCCGTCCTTTGTCACTCGTCAGACATCACAGAAAGGCACGCTTGCCAGATCAAACAATGAGCGACAATCGTATCATCGAGACCACACTGCGCGTCCGCTACGCAGAGACCGACGCCATGGGCGTCGTCTACCACGCCAACTACCTGGTCTGGTTCGAAGTCGGACGGGGCGACTACTTCCGCGCCCTGCACCAGGATTATGGGGAGTGGGAAAAGATGGGCTACCTGCTGCCCGTTTCCGAAGCTTACGCCCGCTACCAAGCCCCGGCAAGTTTTGGTGACTTGATCACCGTGCGCACCTGGTTGAAAGAGTCGCGCAGCCGCAGCCTGACCCTGGGCTACAAGGTCTGCCATGCATCCAGCCAGCGATCTCTGGTCACCGGCTGGACGAAACACATCTGCGTGGACCGGCAGGGAAACGCCCGGCGTCTCCCTGAGGAGATGTTCCATTCCCTGGGGGGATCATGATCCAGGTCGAACGGGTCGCTGACTCTGGCCCCGTTGTCAGGCTCTGCGTGGCCCGGGCGATGCCCGGCCTGCCCCCGTACTATACGGCAGCCTACTGGGTCGATGGGCTGCTGATCGACACCGGCTGCGCTCACACAGCCGGACAACTGACCTCCGCGCTGCACAGATGGCGAGTAGATCAGGTGGTCAATACGCACAGCCACGAAGACCACATCGGCGCCAACGCAGAGGTGCAGGACACGTTCCGCCCCCCGATTCTGGCCCACCCAGATGCCCTGCCCATCCTGCAGAATCCCAGGCTGCAACCGCTGCAAGCCTACCGCCGGCTCTGCTGGGGCTGGCCCAGGCCCTCCCAGGGCAAAGCCATCGGGGAAGGAGTCGAGACCGAGCGGTTCCGCTTCAAGGTAGTCCACACGCCAGGCCACAGCCCGGACCACATCTGCCTATTCGAACCGGACCAGGGCTGGCTGTTTGCGGGCGATGCCTACATCGGCGGGAAAGACCGCGCCCTGCGCAAAGGGTACGACATCCACGAGATCATCGCCTCGCTGAAGAAACTGGCCGAACTCCCGGTGAGCACCGTTTTTTCCGGGAGCGGCAGCGTCCGCGACAATGGATCCCAGGTCCTGCGGGACAAGATCGTCTACTTGGAAGAACTGGGCGAGCGCATGCACTCGCTGCGCGACCAGGGATTGTCCCCGCGCCGCATCCGCCGCCGGCTCTTCGGACGCGAGCTGCCCATCACCTACCTGACCCTGGGACACTTTTCAGGGATGCGGCTGGTCCGCTCCTATTTGCATGGCCTGCCGCCACCAGCACCGCCCACAGAACCAGCGGACGAGGACTGCCAGGCTACAGTCCCCGGCGAGGTTTTCATCGACAACTCAGGCGCTTGATCCCGGTGGCGTTACGTCAAACTCATGGCGACGGTTCTTGACAAATCCGATACTCTCCTGTATACTGGTGGATAGGCAAGCGTTTACATCACGGCTCAGAGAGGGAAAGAGTCCATAATCAAACTGAAAGGGAGGAGACCGATGGAGAAACTCTGGCTGAACGAGTACGATTCGGGTGTGCCGGCCACCATTGACTACCCCAAGGTGCCGCTACAGCAGTTCTTGCTAGATACGGCGGCCAAGTATCCAAACAAGACAGCGCTGATCTTTGGCAACGTAGTGGAACCCCTCGGCAACAGGCTGATGGACACTACGATGTCCTACGGCCAGCTCTTGGAGCTGACCCAGCGGTTCGCCGCCGCCCTACAGAGCCTGGGCGTCGAGAAAGGTGACCGAGTGGCGGTTCACCTGCCCAACTGCCCGCAATTCGTCATAGCTTACTATGCCACCCTCATGGTCGGGGGCATCGTGGTGCCCTGTAACCCCCAGTACGTCGCGCGGGAGATCAAGCATCAGTTCAACGACGCCGGTGCCAAAGTGGCCGTCACCCTCAGTCTGACCTACCCCATCGTCAAACAGGTGCGCGCCGAGACCCAGGTCGAACACGTGATCGTCACCAACATCAAAGAGTACTTTCCCGGGCTGCTCAAGTTCCTGTTCGGCGTCGCCACGGAGAAAAAAGAGGGCCACTATCAGGACATCTCTGCCGACGCGGACACCTACTGGTTCCAGGATCTGCTGGCCCAGGCCCCGACCAAGCCCCAACCGGTCAAAGTCACGCCGGAAGACACCGGCGTGCTGATGTACACCGGCGGCACCACTGGCGTATCCAAGGGCGCTCAACTGACCCACCGCAATCTCGTGGCCAACGCCCTCCAGGCCCGCTGGTGGATGTTCGATTCCAAAGAGGGAGAGGAGGTCATGATGACAGCCTTGCCCCTCTACCACAGCTATTCCATGACCGTATGCATGAATGAGACCATCTACCTGGGTGGCAGCATGATCCTCATCCCCAATCCGCGGATCATGGATCACGTACTCAAGTCGATCGGCAAGCACAAGCCAACGCTCTACCCCGGCGTTCCGGCCCTGTACGTAGCCATCATCAACAGCCCTGATATCGCCAAGTACGACGTCTCGTCCATTCGAGCCTGCCTCAGCGGCGCTGCCGGGCTCCCGCCAGAGGTACAGGCGGCATTTGAGCGGCTCACCGGGGCCAAGCTGGTGGAAGGCTACGGTTTGAGCGAGGCGACGCCCGTCACCCACTGCAACCCCATCTATGGCAAACGCAAAGAGGGAAGCTGGATCGGCCTGCCCTTCCCCGACACCGATGTGGCCATCATGGACCTGGAGACCGGCGAGCAGGAGTTGGGGGTCGGAGAGATCGGCGAGCTGTGCATCAAAGGGCCGCAGGTCATGAGGGGCTATTGGAACATGCCCACCGAAACGGCCAACACGCTGCGCGACGGCTGGCTGCACACCGGCGACATCGCTCGCATGGACACGGACGGCTTTTTCCAGATCGTGGACCGCAAGAAGGACATGATCCTGGGCACCGGCGGCTACAACATCTACCCCCGTGAAGTCGAGGACGTGCTTTACGAAAATCCAAAGGTCCTGGAAGCCGCCGTAGCTGGGGTGCCGGTCGCCAAGGAAAAGGGTGAGCGGGTCAAAGCCTACATCGTGCTCAAAGAGGGCGAGACTGCCACCGAGGAGGAGATGATCGAGTACTGCCGCGAAAACATGGCATACTACAAGGTCCCCAAGTTTGTCGAGTTCCGCGACGAACTGCCCAAGACGATGGTAGGCAAGATCCTGCGGCGGGTGTTGGTGGAGGAGGAGCTGAAGCGCATCCAGGAACAGGAATAGCCCGCCAATGTCATTGCAAGTTCATCCATGCCGCGCCGCCACTCTGTGTGGAAGAAACTGGGCGCCACGCAAAAGGTCATCTTGAGCGCCAGCGAAGGAACTCTTCTATGCCCAACTGAGATTCTTCACTTCGTTCAGAATGACAGGCGTTTCTT
>CBDUWJ010000362.1:0-3455 GCA_965370895.1 uncultured Anaerolineae bacterium
ACCATCGTCCATAGGAATGCACCCAGCAGCCCGGGCAAAGACCACCCCACGCGCAGTGGAATCGCACACAGCGCCGCCAGCACCAGATTGGAGAAAGGACCCGCAGCCGCTGTCAGCCCCATTCCCACGCGGGGATTGGCTCGCAGGTTGTAGGGGTTGACCGGTACCGGCTTGCCCCATCCCAGTCCATAGCCGCTGAAGGCCATGAACACGATCATCAACGCTCCGATGGGATCAAAATGAACCAGAGGATTCAGTGTCATGCGTCCCAGGTTGCGAGCCGTGGGATCACCCAACTGGTTGGCCGACCAGGCGTGAGAGAACTCGTGGACGCTGATGGACACCACCAGCGCGAGTAGAAAAAAAACCGTGCTTTGTAGCTGGTCAAGCATCGTTTCGTCGCTTACCTCCTCTTTCCTCAGGGGACGCACCGGCCGCCTCGCGCCGCCTGGCCAAAGCAGACCTGTTGCGGCAACGAGCCACGTGCGGTCCCGTCGAATTGAGAGCGATTATAGCACAACTTGTGCCAGACGGCGAAAAGGCCCCGAGCAGAAGCGCCGCGGCCAAGGCAACTGCAGGGAAGACACTCTCAGGAACGATAGCTGCGGTCATACTCGGCAAACCATGCGGGCATGTCTTCCCAGCGCTCCTCTCGTTGCTCGCGACGTTGCCTTTCCTCGTAGGCAGCTAGCCGGACAAAGATCTCGGCCTGTACCCCCCTGGGATCCCTGACCCATAGAAAATCCAGGCTGCCTTCAATGCCGGCAGTAAAAATCATGACCGTCCCGTAGTTGAGGATCGTGGCTATGGGATTGGGGATCTCATAGCTGACGTTTTGGATCCTGTCAAAAAGCGTCTCCTTCCGGTACCTGAGAAAGCCCAGGGGCAACGCCTCAATATCAATGAGCCGGTCGTTGGTCACGATGTAGCGGTCATTGCCCCAGTTCTCCCAATTCCACCACAGCCAGCCCAGGGCAACCAGCAAGAGAACCCACAGCAGCAAGCTCATCCATTGTGCCCTGACCTCAACGCCAATCCTGTACCCTGTCAGCAACGAGAGCAGGACGAAAACCAGCAGCGCAGGCGCCCAGATCCGCGCCAGGAGGCGAATCCAGTGCTTTCGCCATATGACCTGGCCGTCGTCCCGCTTCTCGATCCAGAACCAACGCCCCAGCGTCATCTCCCATATCCGATCCCATATCCCTGGCCCCGACGGCGGCGGTGGAGAAGCAGGCGCTGGGAACGGCACGGCTGGCCGCGGTACGGTGGGACGAGTGCCAGGGCCCATGCTTTTCTCCAGCCTGTCGCGGATGGCCCGGCGCGCCTCCACTCGCTCGCCTGCCCGCGCCCGGCTCATCTGTTCAAAGACTAAAACCTGCACCCCTATTGGGTCTTCCAGATATGTGAAGGTCACGCGCGAGGCGCCCACCTTGGCCGCAGAATCAATCACCAGCGTGCCAAAGCCCAGTATGTTCCCGATGAGCAAGCGGACAACGTTGACATTCTGTATCTTGTCCAGAGGCGTCTCATCGCGGGTCTCTCGCACCAACAGCACCTTCTCTCGGTGGGCCACCCGCGACGTGGTGACTACATAGTAATCGTTCAACCAATCGACCAGACGCCAGATCGTCCAAAGAACCCCCAGGATGAGAAAACCATTCCCAATGGCATTCGGCACCGCGGGCAGCAAGAGAAGGACGAGCGCTACCGACAGCAGCAGAACCGGCCACAGAAGCCTGACGGTGAGAAAGAACCAGTGACGGCGGCGAATCAGCAGTACCTGTTCATCTGGCTCCAGCCAGGGTAGGCGTCTCAGCCTCTGCCTTGCTGAGACCTCCTCTCGCGGAATCACCTTGTCCTTGAGCTCGGGACGCGCTGCCAGGAACCCGTCAAGGTCCTCCCGGGTCAGATAGAACCAATTGGTCCTGGTCGTAGCCTCGACGGTGACATCACGGGGCTCCCGGAGAAAGAGAGAGGCTTCCCCCACTGCGTCACCCACTTTCAGGTAGCCGCGCGGGCGTTCGTTTCCCGCTTCGTCACGGGCACGGACGATGGCCTCACCCTCATACAGGATATACAACGTTGGATCGATCTCACCCTGGCGGTAGAGGACATCCCCGGGGCGAAAGCGAGCCAGGCCGATATATCCAGCCAGGTGCTTCAACTCTTCCTCGTTCAGCCTGGAAAAGACCTCGATCTGGCGCAAATGGCTCAGCACATCATGTCGCCTAAGCGCCTTCTCGAACTCCGGCCGAAGCTGGCGCAGCCAGTGAAAGGCATCGGAACTCAGGCGAAAGAGCGTCACATCGGTGACCGCCTCGGCCGTGGCCCGGCGCGTTGTGCTGTTCACCAAGCTATAGCGACCGAAAAAGCTGCCAGCGGCTAGGTACTTGGGCCAGGTCTGTTTGCCTGGCACTGTGCCCCTCGCCCGCTCGACCACCTGGCCAGTGTCAATGGCATAGAAGGCATCGGCCAGCTCACCTTGGTGGAAAACCACCTGACCGGCCGGGTATTCAACCACTCGCACCAGATCAGCCACATCATACAATTGGGCCTGGGAGAAGCCGCCGAACACAGGGATGGCAAGCAGGCGATTGACCACCCTGGTACGGCGTAATGGCTCCTGGAGCCTGGGGAACATGGCCAGGAGTGTGCCAAAGCCGTCCGCATCGAAGAGCAGCAAACGAGCGCTCTCGACTACGATGGCGGTGGCTCGGGAGGGTGTACTGTCCATCAACGAGCGGTGCCCCAGGAAATCCCCCCGCACCGACCTGCGGCGCAGGATGTCGTTGCCTGCGGAGTCCCGGCCCACCTCCTGGATTGCACCTCTCTCTACCAGGTAGAAGACATCCGCTGGATCCCCCTGGCGAAACAGAACGGAACCAATGGGCAATGACTTCTCCTGTATGAGGTGACCGATTTGCGCCAACTCGTCCTGGGAAAAGCTCTCAAAGATCCAGAACCGGCTCAATCGCTCTTCTATCGCTGGCTCTGTCATTTCCCTACCTGGGACTGCATACTCCTCGATCCCTTTCGCACCCTGCTGGCTCCCCCTGCTCTGGCCTGCATCTTACCACGTCAACCATGCTTTGTCAAACCATCCAAGTGGACATCGAGAGGACTTTGGGGTATAATGGCGAGCGTACGAGGCCCTGGGGAACGGCCTGAGTCACGATGCGCATTCTGTTCATGAACCCGACAGACCTCAGACGTGTTCCTCGGTTGCCAGGAAAGACGTGTATCGAAATGCCAGGCCCGGCGGCCGGGTTGGTGGAACGTAGGTAGGAAGACGCACAGCGCCATCTGTACGTGAGCCCCGGGCGGGTCGGCCACACGTCGATGCACCGGGAAACCTGGATGGTGTGGCGGACGATCATGAGGGCATAATGCGGAACAGCAATGACTGAAGAGCGAGTCAAGTGTAGCGTAGGCATAACGGCCTACAACGAAGAAGC
>CBDUWJ010000363.1:0-3447 GCA_965370895.1 uncultured Anaerolineae bacterium
CCCCCGACGTACCAGACGAGAGCGGCCAAGATACTGAGGCTGCGAGTGGAAGCGGTTAGCATTGGCGGTTCATCAGGTTCTGTGGGGCAAGATTCAGTGCTGCCCCCTAATCCCTCCGTCTCGGCACAGTATGGTGAATTGCCGTCCAGCAACTCGAGCGGTGTGTTCTGCGGAAATGGTCGTCCTGTCCCGAGCTGCTCCTAATCGAACACCACGACTTCCTTGCCGTGGAGCTTGTCCAGCACCCGGCTGGCGATCAGTTCCAGGTGCGAGTTGACCGCCACAAAGTTCAGGTCATCGGTCGGCACAGTCAACACGGGACAAAGCCCAAAGCTGTCGACCCATGTCTCGTAGAGCTCGTTGAGCTGCGTCAGGTACTCGGTCGCGATCTGCTGCTCGTAATCGCGGCCCCGCTGGCGGATGCGCTCCTGCAGCACCGGAACGGAAGCTTGCAGATAGATCACCAGGTCGGGTGGGGGCAAAATGGTGATGACCGTTTGATATAGCTCCCAATAGCTCTCCCAATCCCGGTCAGTCATATTCCCCTGGAGATAGAGGTTGCGGGCAAAGATCTCGGCGTCCTCGTACACCGAGCGGTCCTGGACCACAGTGCCAGGCCGTTTTATGATCTGCCCGTGGTGGCCCAGCCGCCTCGACAGAAAAAAGACCTGGGAGTGAAAGCTCCAGGTGCGCATGTCCTGGTAAAAGTCGGCCAGGTAGGGGTTGTCGTCCACTGCCTCGTAGAACGGTTCCCAGCAAAGATACTCGCTCAACAGGCTGGTTAGCGTTGATTTTCCCACACCCACATTGCCAGCCACGGCAATAAATCTTTTCATGGTGCTATCTCCGTCTCGTCTCCTGTTCCCGGCCCGGCTTGGGCGACTGTGAGCTTTGCCTCAAGTGCGCCTCACGCCGGGAGCTCAGGTAAGCCGCCTGGATCGGTGATCGGACTGTGGGCCCTGCCGGCCCAGTCGTATCTCCCGTAGCCCCATCACCGCTCCTCGCGCGTCGCTGGACTGGGCCGCCCGATGGCGGTGAAAACCAACTCGCTACCCAGGTAGAGCCGGTCGCCCCATCCGGACTTGACCATCACGTCCCGATCCTCGCGGGTCATCTGTACTTCGACCTGGCTGGCGCCTACCTCTCGAGCCCGGGCCTCGATCCAGGGGACCATCTCCTGCTGGGCATAGTCCACCGCGTCTTCCAGGTGGCGAAAATCACGGACTTTCTCGGGCAAGTGCAGACGCAGCGCCTCGCCATCTTCCATGGGCGTGATCAGGACACGCTGACGCTGGACCACGCCTCCTGCCACTGCCCCCACGGCGCTGGCTACCTCTGCGTGGGGTGGGATGACAAGCCGGGTATGCAGCATCTCGGCCACGCGGGGCATGTAGGCCTTCACTGGCGCACCGATGGCCACCACTGGGTGGCGGAGGTTCAGAACGAAATCCAGGTCGCTGTTGTGCCCGTCGTTCAAGGCTCGTTCCAACAGGAGCGCCGCCGTGGGCTCTTGCCAGTTGGGCACAAGGGATTCGTCGCTCAAGGCTTTGCTCACTAGGGCCGTGGCTGCCCGCTGAGACACACCTTCCACCACAGCCTGGCATAGTCCGTCGACAGTTCGGCGCCCTTGGGTGGCCAACACTTGAACCCCAAGCTGAGCTGCCTCGGCGTGCCATAGGTCGAGGCGGCCCAGGGCATGTAGGGCGTCGGTGGGCGTCAAGCCAGCGCGCAATATCAACCGCTCGGCCACCAATCGCTCGATGCGGCGCAGCACAATTGCGCCGTAGCGAGATTCGCGCACCAAAGCGGACAGCGACACTGGCCCGCGGTCCAGGCGGCTCAGGATGGCCTGTTCATCATCATCAAGGAGCCGGGTGGGTTGGCGCCGAGCCACCACAAACTCAGCAGCCACATCATCACGGGGGGGTACGGTCGCCTGGCTGCGGAGATCATCCACGACTTCTGGATGCTGGCTGGCCAGGAGACAGAGGGGCACCACTCGCCGAGGGCCGATGACCAGTTGGCGGTCTGGGGTCATACGGACGTGGCTGTCCCCTCCCAGTCCCACGGTGTGCACGTCCACGGCCTCGACCATCGTCCGCCAGCGCCCAATCTGGGCGCCCTCGGGATTCACCTTGGGGCGTCCCTCGCGCAGCGCGGCAATGTCTGTAGTCGTCCCCCCCATATCCACTGCCCAGACCTTGCCGTCTTGGCTGATGGCGTCAGATTGTCCGGCCAGTTGCCAGGCTCCCACTGCGCTGGCCGCCGGTCCCGACAGGATCGTTTCGATAGGCCGTTGCATCGCCCATGCGGCCCGCACCAACGAGCCATCGCCTTTGACCACCATCAACGGTGCCGTGACGGACCGCTCGGCCAGAGTGCGACGTAGGGTCCCGATCAGTTCCCGCAGCAGTGGCACCAACCGGGCGTTGAGGGCCACCGTTGTCGCCCGCCGTACCGAGTTCAGGCGGGTGGTCAGATCGTGGCCGCAGGTGACGGGCAGTCCCGTCTCCTCTACAATCAGCGCTCTTGCCCGGAGTTCGTGGGCCGGGTTGCGCACGGCGAAATAGCCTGATACAGCAAAGGCCTCAACCCGGTCCTTCCGGGCAAGGACTGCCCGTCGCAGGGTGGTTTCGTCAAGCGGCGAGGCCTCGTTCCCGTGGATGTCGTGGCCGCCCACCACGTAAACCACGTCGTCCGTCACCAATTCGTCCTCAAAGCCGTATTGCTGGATCAGTTCGGCGTCGTAGCCGATGAGGATCAGACACACCGGGCTGCCCTGCCCTTCGACGATAGCATTGGTCGCCAGGGTGGTGGATAGGGCTGCCAGGTCCACATCGGCAGGCGCGGGTGCGTCTGGTTGGCGGAAAACGGCATCGATGGCCGCGCCGATGCCCATCGAAAGGTCTCGCCGCGTGGTCAGAGCCTTGGCCGTGCACAGGACCCTGCCCGTGGTATGATCCATGAGCACGGCGTCGGTGTACGTGCCGCCCGTGTCAATCCCCAGCGCAATGGTCATCGGCTTCCTCCTGCGGGTTCCTCGCGGCGTCGCCAGCAGGTGTCTTTCAATGCACAGAATCTGCAGACCGATCCCACCCTGGTAGAGGAGTACCCCGGCCCCATGCCGATCAGCGCCGAGACCGATTTATGGGGCTCCAAGACACAATAGCCGTTGAGCCGCACGCCGATAGAGTCCAGGGGTAGCAGAGCGCACAGTTCCGTCTGTCGCTGCAACGACCAGCCGACAAGCGATCCAGGGCTGAGGGAGGGACTCACTCCCCAGCCCTTCTCCGCGGCGGCTTCCTCGGCCATGCAGCGGACTGACTCGCCCACAGCTCCCAGTGCCACCACGCCCGCACTGTCCAGCATGTAGGCGTTCAGTACCTCACGGGCGCTGTTCAGTTCTCGGACCTGCTGCTCAAGGGCTGGGCCGATGGTGGCCACACT
>CBDUWJ010000364.1:0-3426 GCA_965370895.1 uncultured Anaerolineae bacterium
GGACGCTGGACGCCGAAGGCATCCCACCAGAGCGGATCAAGGTGGAGCGGGGCATGGACCCCCGATACCTGGGCCAGCACCACGAGGTGCCGGTGACGATACCCGATGGCCCCATTACCCAGGGGACGCTGGAGGAGGTGGCGCGCCGGTTCCACGGGGCGCACGAGCGTTTGTACCTGTACAGCGAGCCAGATAGCCCGCTGGAGTCGATCAACGTTCGGGTGACAGCTACGGGCTCTATACCGAGGACGCCCCTGACACCGTGGCCCGAGGGGGACGCTGACGCCAGCCAGGCCATCAAGGAGAGGCGCCCGGTCTACTTTGGAGATTGGGTGGACACGCCGATCTATGATGGCGACAGTCTGCGCGCAGGCAACCGATTCGAGGGGCCGGCCATTATCGAAGAGGTGACTACGACGATTGTGATCTTTCCCAACGACGTGGCCCAGGTCGACCGTCTCGGCAACGTGGTCATCGATGTGAACGCCAAGGGGGTATAGGCTATGACGAGCGAAAAGAGGGAAAACGGCAACGGGACGGTGGACCCCATTACCATGTCGGTTGTGTTCCATCGCCTGGGGACGATCAATGAGGAAATGGGCATCACCATGATGCGGACCTCGCGCTCGCCGATTTTCGCCGAAGTGCACGACTTTTCGTGCGCCATCTGTGACTGGGTACCACGGATCGTGGCCCAGGTGGATGGCGTGCCGTCGCACACCGCCTCGTCGATGATGGCGGCGCGGGCCATCGTGAAGAAGTTCCGCGACGAGATCAAGCCCGGCGACGTGTACATGATCAACGACCCGTACGAGGGGGGTACCCACCTGGCAGATGCCACAGTCGTCAAGCCGGTGTACTATGATGGCGAGCTGCTGTTCATGGCCATCAACCGGGCGCACCACCTGGACGTGGGCGGCCTGGTGGCGGGCAGCTATAGCCCCGAGGCGAAGGAGATTTTCCACGAGGGCATCCGGATTCCGGCCATCCGCATCTATGAGAACGATGAACCGATCCAGTATATCCTGGACCTGCTCAAGATCAATACCCGCATGCCGGACCTGTTCGAGAGCGACGTGCGAGCCCAGGTGGCTTCGTGCAACGTGGCGGAGAAACGGCTGCTGGAAATGGCGGAGGAATTTGGCGCTGAACCGCTCAAAGAGATCCTGGATGCCATCCAGGACTATGCGGGCGAGATGATGCGCGCCGAGATAGCCAAGATCCCGGATGGAGTGTACGAAGGCGAAGCGGTTCTTGACGACGACGGCTTTGATCGGCGCGACATCAAGGTCAAGTGCACGGTCAAGGTTGAGGGGGAGGAAGTGTGGGTCGATTTCGACGGCACTGATCCCCAGACAACAGGCTTTATCAACAGCCCGTTTGCCAACTCGTGCACGTCGGTGTACGTAGCGCTGCTGCTGTGCGTGAGCCCGGAGGTGCCGCACAATGAGGGCGCCTACCGGCCGATCCACATCAGCGCACCGGAGGGGACGCTGGTCAATCCTCTGCCGCCCGCGCCGGTGGCTAGCTGCACGCTGGATACGGCGTGCGCGGTGCTGGAGGCGATGTACGACGCTCTGGCCAAGGCGCTGCCGGACCGGGCGCCAGCAGCCTGGAACCGCTGGTGCGGGCCGGCCATGTCCGGCATCGACCCGCGCAGTGGCGAGTTCTATGTCAACTATGCCTTCTGCGGGATGGGCGGCGGCGGCGCGATGCCGTACCAGGACGGGCCGAGCTATGTGGGCGACGGCATCGACCTGGGCGGTTTGACAGCGCCCAATATCGAGACCAATGAGCTGGACTCGCCGCACATCACCGAGTACCATGAGTTTGTGACGGATTCGGGGGGCGCAGGCAAGTGGCGCGGCGGGCTGGGCGTCCGGTATTCTATCAAGTTCTACGATCACGAGCCGTTTCTAGCGATTTTTGGCGACGGCGTCAAAAACCCGCCCTTTGGGCTATATGGGGGCCTGCCAGGCTCGACCAACTACCTGGTGATCAATGAGGGGACGGAGGAGGAGGACGTGCTGCCCGCCAAGGGGATGCGCCAGTTGAAAGCGGGCGATGTGTACAGCATTCGATCCTCGGGCGGTGGGGGCTGGGGCAGGCCGTACGAGCGCGATGCAGAGCGGGTGCTGGACGATGTGCGAAACGGATATGTCAGCCCGGAGGCCGCGGAGAGTATCTACGGTGTGGTCATCTTGGACGGCGAAATCGACGAGCAGGCAACGGTACAGCTTCGAAGCAGTGGATAGACGGCTGGTTGCTTCGAGTTAGGAGAACCAATGACACGAATCGCGATCCTGGGAGCGGGCAACGGGGGCTGCGCGGCGTCAGCGGACCTGACCATGCGGGGGCATTCGGTGGCGCTGTACGAACTGCCCGAGTTTGCCCACGTGCTGGAGCCCATCAGGGAGCGGGGCGGCATCGAGATCATTGACGAGGGGTTCGCCGAGATCGACACGGTGACGAGCGACATCGCCGAGGCGATGAGCGGGGCGCAGTGGGTCTTTAACCCGGTACCGGCCTTTGCCCACGAGGTGTTTGCCCGCACCTGCGCGCCCCATGTGGAAGAAGGCCAGACCATCGTCATCTGGGGCAAGGGCGGGGCTTGCCTACTCTATGGCAAGGTGTTCCGCGACATGGGCGTGACGGCCCGGGTGGCTATCGGCGATACGAATACGCTGCCCTACGGCGCAACCAGGATTGAACCGACGCTGGTGCGCATCGAGGCCCGGGTGATGGAGTTGATCACGGGGGCGTTTCCGGGCAAGCTGCTGGACCAGGTTCTGAGCACGCTGCGAGCAGCCTTTCCGAGCTATTCGATCCGGCCGGCGGCGAGCGTGCTGGAGACGATTCTGGTTGACTATAACGCCATCACTCACCCGCCGCCGATGATATGCAACGCGGCGCGGATCGAACGGGGCGATCCCACGTTCTGCCTCTTTGACAAGACGGCCAATACGCCCGCCGTGGTGAACCTGATCAAGCTGGTCGACCGGGAGCGGATGGCAATCTCGGCAGCCCTCGGCATCAAGGCCTACACGCTGGAAGAAGAGATCCATAACGTGGGCTGGAACCCGGCTGGGCGGCAGGACGAGGGCGTGCTGCCGCTGTATGACGCCATTCATACCGAGAACCTGGAAATCTGTGAGGGACCGTTCAAGCTGGACGCCCGTCACCTGACCGAGGACATCCCGCATGGGCTGTTTACCTACTGCGAGCTGGGCAGGCTGACGGGCGTGCCCACCCCGGTGAGCGACGCCATCGTGACCATCGCCTCGGGGCTGCTGGACCAGGATTTTCGCAGCCAGGGGCGGTCGCTGGAAAAGCTGGGCTTTGATCCGGCTTGGAGTGTGGAGAGGCTGTACGAGTACCTGGAGACGGGCGAGTGAGGCAGCAGCTCAGGCTGCATGCTGCCCGTCT
>CBDUWJ010000365.1:0-3426 GCA_965370895.1 uncultured Anaerolineae bacterium
ATGAATACCCCCAACAAAACCCTCTGGTGGTCGGTGGGCCCCCTCCCACACCCCCACAGGGGGGCCGGGCCAGCGCCCCGCCCCGCTTCTCCATCCCAGAATCCTGGACTCTTAATCCAAGTTCTATTCAGGTTGGGCTATTGCTGCTGAGCCTCTACCTTCTTCCAATCATTCACAAAGGCCTCGAGTCCGGCGTCGGTCAAGGGGTGGCGGATCGCCTTCTTGAGCACGGCGTAGGGCACAGTCGCCACGTCAGAGCCGATGATCGCCGCTTCGACCAGGTGCATCGGGTGGCGAACGCTGGCGGTGAGGATCTTGGTTTGGAAACCATAGTTGTCAAAGACGGTCCGGATCTCCCTGATAACGCGCATTCCGTCATTGCCGGCGTCGTCCAGCCGCCCGATAAAGGGCGACACATAGGCTGCGCCAGCCTTGGCCGCCAACAGCGCCTGGTTGGCCGAGAAGATCAGGGTTACATTGAACTGGATCGGCTGCTCGGTGACGATCTCGTGAGCCCTTTCCAGGGGCGTAGCGCACTTGCCCAGCCAGGGGCAGCCGCTGCAGATTGTCTCCCGGTTGGCATGGCGGCCCCGCAGCGCCTTGAGCACCTCCAGTCCTTCCTCAATGAATGGGATCTTGACCGCCACGTGGGGAGACCACTGGGCGATCTTGAGTGTCTCTTCCACCATGCCCGCGGCCTCGGTGCTGATCACCTCAGCGCTGACCGGCCCCTGCACCAGATAGCAGACTTCTTGGGTGACGTTCTTATAGTCGGTACGCCCCATCTTGGCCATCAGGCTGGGGTTGGTGGTCACCCCATCGATGACGCCCAGTTTGGCCATCTCGCGGATTTCATCTATGTTTGCGGTGTCGAGGAAGATGAGCATCAGTCCGTCCTTTCCAGTCTCTCAGGATACTTGGATTCTAGCACACAATGGGGGACTGGTCAAGCGCCATGAGATGCGCCTGCCCATCGTGCCGGCTGTTCTTGAGCAACCTGTCTATTTGGTCCCGGTCAGTTGGTGGAGTATAATGCGTTGCCGCGGAAGAACCCAAACAAGGAGCAGTCCATGACGTCAGAATCTTTGCCCCACTGGGACCTGTCCAACGTCTACACCGGTCTGGAGTCTGAGGAGTTCATCCAGGCTATTGGCCAGTTCAAAGACCAACTGAATGAGTCGGACGAATATCTGTCTTGCCACCGGGTTGCCAGGGGAAGGCCACTGAGCAGTTCCGACGGACGTGTCAGGGAGTTCCGGAGGGACTCCAGCCCCAGGCAGCCGGCGGAACTGGCAGAGATCATTAGCGGTTACCTGGACAGAATGAACGCACTTTTGCGGCTGGGCGAGACCCTCCGGTCCTACGTCTACTCCTTTGTCGCAACCGATTCGTACAATACCACAGCCAGGCGGATCATGTCGGAACTCGAACCTTTGGGCGTGCGCTTGGACCGCCAGGAAGTGCTGTTCCGTGGCTGGATCGGCACCATTGCGGAGCAGGCTGGCGATTTGGAGAAGGCACTGGCGCTGAAAGGGTCAGCCCAGGAGCACGCCTTCTATCTGCGGGAAACCGCCGAGCAGAGCCGCTACTTGATGAGCGAGGAAGAAGAAACCTTGGCTGCCGAGCTTTCGCTGAGTGGCGGTCGTGCCTGGGAAAAGCTCCAGGAGGTTGTGGCTTCTCAGGTCAAAGCCTCTTTTGGGCGGAACGGTCAGGCCGAAGAGCTACCGATCACCATTATCCAGAACCTGCGCACCGATCCAGATGGTGAGGTGCGCCGCCGGGCCTACGAGACCGAGTTGGCCGCCTGGGAGAGCGTACGGGAGCCATTGGCGGCCTGTTTGAACGGTGTCAAGGGCACGGTGAACACCCTCAACAGGCGCCGGGGCCGCGTTGACGCCCTCCACCAGCCGCTCGACCAGGCGCGCATCGACCGCGGGACACTGGAGGCCATGTTGGGTGCCATGCGCGACTCCTTCCCCTTGTTTCGCCGCTATTTTCGGACCAAGGCCAAACGATTGGACAGAGAGGCTCTGCCCTGGTGGGATCTGTTCGCCCCAGTGGGCGCCTACCGGAGCGGGACCTCGGAACGGCGGTACGCCTTTGCCGAGGCTCGGAGCTTTGTATTGGAGCAGTTCGGTACCTTTTCGGTTCGCCTGGCCTCCTTTGCTCAGCGCGCTTTCGACCACCACTGGATCGACGCTGAGCCGCGCGATGGCAAGGGGGGAGGCGCATTCTGCATGGAGATGCCTTCCGTGGATGAGTCGCGCATCTTGTGCAACTTTGACGGCTCGCTGGACCAGGTATTGACCCTGGCCCACGAGCTGGGCCACGGGTATCACGACGAATGCCAGGTAGGCAAGACCCGGCTGCAAAGCCGCACGCCCATGACGCTGGCCGAAACTGCATCCATTTTTTGCGAGACCATCGTCACTGACGCCATTCTGGCCGGGACTGCGGACGCAGAGGAGGAGCTGGCGATCTTGGAAACCTTTCTTATCGGGGCTGCGCAGTCGGTGGTAGACATCTACTCCCGTTATCTTTTTGAGAAGGAGGTCTTTGAGCGGCGGGCAGAAGCCGAGCTTTCGGCTGATGATTTCTGCGACATGATGCTCCGTGCCCAGCGAGCCACTTACGGAGATGGACTGGATTCGCACCATCTACACCCCTATATGTGGGCCCGGAAGCCTCATTACTACTTACCCGGCCTGTCGTTCTACAATTTCCCCTATGCCTTTGGCCTGCTCTTTAGCCTGGGCTTGTACGCTATCTACCAGGAGCAAGGCCCGGCCTTTTTGGCCGAGTATGATGATCTGTTGCGCAGTACCGGCGAGGGGACAACGTCCGATCTGGCTGCCCGGTTCGGGATAGACATCCGGGATCGTGCTTTCTGGCAGAGCAGCATACAGGTCATCGAGAAGCGGATCGACCGCTATTCGGAGGTGTAGCCGGCAGCGGCCCCGCGTGACAGCGCACGCGAGGGCCTAGTTGAGATTGTGGTCATTCTGTGTTACAATGGTCGCACTGACCAACATAGTCTAAAGGAGGATCTACAATGGCAAGCGTAATCGCAATTGAGGGAGTTGGAGATGTGTACGGCCAGAAACTGAAGGCAGCCGGACTGGCGACGACAGAGGCTCTTCTGAAGGCGGGCGCCTCCCCGTCGGGACGGCAAGAGATCGCCGAAAAAACCGGCATAAGTGACGTGTTGATCCTGGAGTGGGTCAACCGGGCTGACCTCTTTCGGATCAAGGGCGTCGGCGAGGAGTACTCCGACTTGTTGGAAGCCTCGGGCGTCGACACGGTGCCTGAGCTGGCTCAGCGAAACCCCGAGAACCTCTATGCCAAGCTGGGAGAGGTCAACGAGGAAAAGAAGCTGGTACGCAGGCTGCCAGCCCAGACCCAGGTAAGCGACTGGGTTGAACAGGC
>CBDUWJ010000366.1:0-3415 GCA_965370895.1 uncultured Anaerolineae bacterium
CCTGCAGCTCCACGGCTGACCGGGTCCGAATGATCGCTCATCTCACCTCGGTCACGATGACACTGGTCGCACCGGCCAGACGCAGCATCATGTCCACGTGGCCCCGAGTCTCTTTGGTGATCAGGGCGATCATGTTGCCGCCCCAGCCCGCTCCAGAGAGCTTGGCTCCGAGGGCGCCCCCGTCCCGCGCCGCAAACACCAGGCGGTCCAGCTCGGGACAACTGACGCCCAACTCCTGGAGTAGCGCGTGGTTCTCATCCATCAACTGGCCCAACGCCCCGAGCTGCCCCTGTTCGATGGCCCCTCGGGCGGCGACGGCAATCTCCCCCGCGCGGTCAAAAAGCAGCTCAACGCGGCCTGGACCCGAGCGGGCCTGGGTTTCGGCTTGGTATCGGCGACGCAGGTCGCTAACCACTTCCTTGGTCGAACTCTCGATACCGGTGTCAGCGATGGCCAATAGAAACGGCTTTCCTACCCAGAACACCTCTCGTACCAGGTCTTTGACGAAATAGACCGGCTTTCCAAAGGCCACGACTGTGTTGTCGATGCCGGAGGGCGTGCCATGGTAGAGCACCTCCGTCTGATAGACCAGATCCGATACGGCCTGTGAGGGAAGCCACCGGTCATAGTGCTTGGCCAAAGCGCGAACGATGGCCGTAGACACGGCGGCTCCACTGCCCATCCCCCGGGCAAGGGGCACCGTGGCGGTGATGGTGATCGTCAGGTCCGGCTCTCGTGCGCGGCCCAGCGCCTCTAGAGTCAGCCGCACGATGCAGGCCAAGGGATCGTCCTCAGCCGCCTCCCGCACAACGACGCGCCGGTCAAGGTCAGGCGCGACGACCACCACTCCCCGTCCAGGAGTACCCGGCTCGGTGTAGGCCTGGGCCTGCACCTCAGTGACCGGCACGGCGATGGCTGGCCGACCGTAGACCACCGCGTGCTCACCAAAGAGGATCACCTTCCCAGGAGCAAAAGCCAGCGTCATCCGAAAACTCCCACCCAACGATCGGCACATTGTACCACACTTTGGTTCCAAAATGCAACCGCCGCTGCGACAGGGAACCTCAGTGAGCATGCTAATGTCTGCGGGGGACGGCAGGTTGTCCGAATAACCGTGCCGCTCACCGCGCCCTACCCGCCCGCTCCGGACAGAGTAGAGCAGAGCAAACCTGAGGCAAACCCAGCATGTGGTCTTTCGTGACGGGGTTGGCGTTGCTGACCCCGGAAGGTCCGTTGTCGGATGGTCGGGCGCGGCCCCAGACCCCGGCCCTGACCGAGCGTGCTGATCATCTCTGAGAAACGGTGCCTGGAACCGTGAGCCTTGACAAGTATGGAGCTGGCGAGTATAATGACTGACGGGACTCGGATAGAACTCGTAGAAATACCCAGGTCACCTATATGACACTGCAGAATATGGTGAGCGGCGTAGAAACAGACGTGAAACGGGCAATAGCCCTATTGTCGGTCCTGGCAGCCATGGCCATGGTTGCCAGTCTGATCGTCGCCGCAGCGCGGGTGGTTGCCGTGCTTGGCGCGGCAACCGTCCGCTCATCCGCACCAGCACCGACATCTCCCCTGGCCTTGCCGCCGGCGCTGGGTGTCGGCAGCGGCACAACCATCAGCGGCGCGCTGGGCACTAGCGACACCTGGGGCCCCGGTCTCGTCATTGTAACTGGAGACATTCTCATCAATCCCGGTGTCGTCATAGAAATCGCCCCTGGCACCACGATCCAGATTGCCACCCGCGATGGGGCAAACCTGGGGGTTGATCCGAACCGTATCGAATACATGGTCGGCGGGACCTTGCGGGCCAACGGCCCCGTCACGTTCACCTCGCAGGCAGTACCCCCGGACTGTGGCGACTGGTACGGCATCCGTTTTCTGCCCAGCAGCGCTGGTTATCTGAGGGATGCGCTGGTCGAGTGGGGCGCGCACGCGGTAGAGATCAATACGGCCGAGCCTATCACCATCGCCGATTCTACCCTACGCCTCAACTGCCACAGGCCCCCGACGGGCGACGCTTGGGGTGCGGGACTGACGATCCTCGGCGGAGACCATCACGTGACGAATACGCGAATCTACAGCAACACCCTGTGGGCCACGGGCTGGTCAAACGATGCCATCGGCGCCGGGGTGTGGCTGGCAGCCGGCAGCACGCTATTCGAGGACTGTCTGGTGTACGACAACGTCGCTCAGAGCACAGGGCATGACGGCTTTGGCGGCGGCATCGCACTGTGGGGCGGTGGCAAGCCTACACTACACAACTGTGAGATCCGTGACAACACGATCACCGCCTCTCTGCACGCCTTTGGCGGGGGGGTGAACATCGACAGCACGGACGCGGCGATTGAGGCAGACACCTCCATCAACGATAACGTCATCACTGCCACCAGTGGAGCTGCGTACGGTGGTGGAGTTTCCATCAGCTCCCAGGAGAGAATCTCCACGCCCGTCATCCGCGACAGCCGGGTGACGGCCAATAGCTGCTTTGCACAGTCTTCGGTAGGCTGCTACGGCGGTGGCATCGGCTTTGTGTTCACCCCGCCCCATGGAGGTCAGACCGAGGCCGTCATCACAAACAGCCTGATTGCTCACAATACGAACATGGGGCAGATAGCCAATGGTGGGGGCATCGGGATGGAAGGCAGGACGTCTGCGGACCGGTTCGATGGCAATGTCATCCACGACAACTTGGCCCAAGCCAGCAGCGGCCGAGCCTGTGGCGGTGGAGTATGTCTGGTCTCGGCCAATGCGATCCATGTGATCAACAACCTACTGCATAACAACCAGGTCCGTGCCCCAGGAGGGGGATTTGGGGGCGGCGGCGGCGCGTACGCCAACGGTCCCGAGTCCTATCTGGTGAACAACACGATTACCAGCAACGCGGCGGTAGACGGCGGCGGCCTCTATCTGGCCGCTGGAGTGCTCCAGAACACCATCGTGGTTGACAACAACGCCAGCCACGATGGCGGCGGCGTGTACTGGCACGGCGGCAGCGCAGGCCATAACGACGTGTGGGGCAACACACCTAACGACTATGCCTCGAGCGGCACTCCACATCCAGGTACCGACATCGCTGCCAACCCACTCTTTACCGGCAAGCAGCCAGAGGAAACCAACCTTTCGTTGGCGCCAACCGATGATTGGCGCGAACTAGCGGCTTTCTACCACCTGCGTCAAGGATCCCCCTGTGTGGACGCTGGCACTGGCCCCGGGGGCGAGCCCCCAGAGGAGTGGGTTCCCAACCACGACTATGACCGTCAGGCCCGACCCCAGGGCGCAACCTGGGACATTGGCTTTGACGAGGTGCAGGGCTTTCAACTGCAGAAACGCGTCAGTGCCACGGGGCTCAGGCCAGGTAATCTGCTCAGCTACACCATCGTGCTCACCAATCCGAGTGACGTGGCCTCGGTGC
>CBDUWJ010000367.1:0-3400 GCA_965370895.1 uncultured Anaerolineae bacterium
TACATGTTTTGCTTCGAGCCACGCTTTGGGCTATAATCGCCGTGATGAGTCTGGAACAGGTTCTCGACCACATCGAGCACGACGCGCAACTGGCGCGGCGCATCACCCACTGGCAGCACCTGGCACCGCGGCCGGCCCGTACCGCCGATTTCCCCGGCGGAGTCGATCCGCGCCTGGTGGAGGCGCTCCGCCAGCGCGGCATCGAGCGCTTGTACACACACCAGGCCAGGGCGACGGAAGCCGCGCAGCGGGGCGAGAACATAGTCGTCGTCACGCCCACCGCTAGCGGCAAGACGCTGTGCTACAACCTGCCTGTGCTCAGTAGCTTGCTATCCGATCCTCCGGCGCGGGCGCTCTATCTGTTCCCCACCAAGGCGCTGGCCCAGGATCAACTGGCGGAGCTGGGCGCGTTGCGAACTGCGCTTGAACGCCCACCCTCGGTCCCCGCCGCGCGAGGGGGTGAGGTGAGAGAAGCCGTCTCTACGGAAATCGAGGCGCACACCTACGACGGCGACACGCCCCAGTCAGCGCGCCCCCGGATCCGCAAGACGGCGCGGATTGTGATCAGCAACCCCGACATGCTCCACGCCGGCATTTTGCCCCATCACACCCGTTGGGCGCGGTTCTTCCAGGGGCTGCGCTACGTCGTCCTGGACGAGATCCATACCTACCGGGGCGTCTTTGGCAGCCACGTGGCCAACGTGCTGCGCCGGCTAAAGCGCGTCTGTGCCTTCTACGGGGCCTCGCCCCAGTTCATCTGCACCTCGGCGACCATCGCCAACCCGCTGGACCTGGCCGAGCGCCTGACGGAGGAGCCATTCACGCTCGTCGGCCGGGAGCAGGACGGCTCGCCCCAGGGGGAGAAACACTTTCTGTTCTACAATCCGCCCATTGTGAACCGCGAGCTGGGTATCCGCCGCAGCGCGGTGACCGACGCCCGGCTCCTGGCCGAGCGTTTTCTGGAGGCCGGCGTTCAGACCATCGTCTTTGCCCGCGCCCGGCTGACCACCGAGGTGCTGCTGACCTATCTCCGGGACGCCGCCAAGCGGGTGGGCCTCGCCCCTGAAAGGGTGCAGGGTTACCGGGGCGGCTACCTGCCGTCGGAGCGACGCGAGATCGAGCGCGGCCTGCGCGAGCGGCGGGTGCTGGGCGTGGTGGCCACCAACGCCCTGGAACTGGGCATCAACATCGGGGGCATGGACGCCTGCATCATGACCGGCTATCCAGGCACCATCGCCAGCGCGTGGCAGCAGGCGGGGCGGGCGGGGCGCCGGGCGGAGACCTCGGCAGCGGTGTTGGTGGCTGGAGCCTCACCCCTGGACCAGTACATTGTCACCCAGCCCGACTACTTTTTCGGCCGGTCCCCGGAGCAGGCATTCCTCAACCCCGACAATCTGGTCATCGCCGTCAACCACATCCGCTGCGCCGCCTTCGAACTGCCTTTTGTCCAGGACGAGAGCTTTGGACGATTCCCCCACACCCAGGAGGTCCTGGCCTTCCTGGAGGAGGAGGGGCTGCTGCGGCACAGTGGAGAGCAGTGGCACTGGACCGACCAGACCTACCCCGCGGAAGTGGTCAGCCTGCGCACCGCCGAGATGGACAATTTCCTCGTCGTGGATGCCTCGCAGGAGGGGGCGGTCATTGGTCTGGTGGACCGCCAGAGCGTGCCGCTGCTTATCCACGAGGGGGCCATCTACCTTCACGGTGGCGAGGCGTACCTGGTGGAACGGTTGGACTGGGAGGGACGCCGGGCCGAGGTAGAACCGGTCGAGGCCGGCTATTACACGCAGGCCAGCGTGTCGGTCAATGTGCGGGTGACTGAGGTGGACCAGCAGGCCGAGGGACCGGCGACGCTCAAGGCGCACGGCCAGGTGGTGATCACCTCCAAGCCCACTTCGTACAAAAAGGTCCGGCTATACACCCACGAGACCCTGGGCTGGGGTGAGATCTCGCCGGAGAGCATCCCCGAGCAGGAGATAGAGACCACGGCGTATTGGTTCAGCATCCTGCCCGAGCAAGCGGCCCAATTGGAGCAGGAGGGATTGTTGCGAATGGACCAGGGCGGCCGTGGCCCCAACTGGGAACAGCAGCGGAACCAGGCACGGGCGCGGGATGGGTACCGTTGCCGTCACTGTGCGGCGCCGGAGCGCCCCGACCGGGCTCACGATGTACATCACATCCAGCCCTTCCGCACCTTTGGCTACTTGCGGGGCAGAAACAACCGCTACCTGGACGCCAACCGGCTTGAGAACCTGGTCACCCTCTGCCGTGCCTGTCACAGGCGGGTGGAGGTGGATCGTTTGGTGCGGGGTACGCTGAGCGGTTTGGCCTATGTACTTCGGCACCTGGCCCCATTGTACCTGATGAGCGCGCCGCGTGACACCGGCGTGGTGAGTGAGGTCAAATCACCATCCACCAAACAGCCAACGATCACCATCTATGACAATGCGCCGGGCGGATTGGGGTTTAGCCAGGGTCTGTACGAGCTTCACGACCGGCTGCTGCTCGCCGCCCGCGACCTGGTGCGCGCCTGCCGCTGCCAACGGGGCTGCCCCTCTTGCGTCGGCCCGGTGGCCGAGCTCGGAGAGGATGCCAGGGCGAACTGCCTGCGACTGCTCGATCTGCTGTTGGAACCGAAGGATCTGCGCGGCAGGAGTGTACCTGGCGGGAGGAAGCCTGAGTGAAGACCCCGTCCAGAGCATTCCCGGCAGCGGACTGGGCCTGGATGCTAAGTGCGAGCGCGGAACGCCTGGGCAGGTGACTGGCTACACCCTGACAAACCAGGAGTCCATCCTCCCCAGGAGCGAAAAATCGCCGGTCGCTTTCACCCGGCCCGTCGCAAAAGCCTTCATGCCACTCAGTTTGCCGGTCGCCAGCGCGACATAGTCGCTGGCCTCCATCCGGATCGTCGCGCTGGCGGATTCGGTCACACCCTCCGTCACCGTGCACTTTCGATCCTTGATAGTTAGATACCAGTTGCCGCCCCCCGCCCCTGAAAGCTGGAACTGGATCACGGCACTTACGCGTCCTGCCCTCTCTGGCCGGAAGGTTTGTGGCATACCCTCGATCACTTGTCTGGCTGTCATCTCGTCCATCAGAGTGCCCTCCTACCTGGATAATCCGCCGCCAGGACTGGCCGTCCTGCACGACGTCCGTATCCTACCATATTCTGTTTCTTCTTGCAAGGAACCGGTGGTGTGGTTCATCATCTCATCCAGCCAGCGACGATCACCATGTTGATGGGCGTCGACGATGCGTGACGTCAGGTCGTACATGAGCTGCTTCCGGGATCCGCTGGGCATCGTCACAACAGAGAATCTCTGGCGCGCACCGCTGACCTGCTCCAGTTCGGCAACCATGGCTCGCCGTAACTTGGCCGCCAGGAGCGCATAGTCGAAGA
>CBDUWJ010000368.1:0-3395 GCA_965370895.1 uncultured Anaerolineae bacterium
CTCCAGCATACGAGACCACGTGAAAGGACCTGAACGTGACACAACCGACTTACCAGATAGCCCCCATCACCTGCCCCAACTGCGCTAACCACTTTACGACCCCTGTGCTACCAATCATTGACCTGGGCCAGAACCCTGATCTTAAGGCGCTCTTTCTGTCCGGTCAGGTGAATATCGCCGTGTGCCCCCAGTGTGGCCACGCCGGCATGTTGAGCACCCCCCTGGTCTACCACGATCCAGAAAAAGAGCTGCTGTTCACCTTTGCACCTACAGAGTTGGGGGCAATGGACGCAGACCAGCAGCGTTTTGTCGGCGACTTGACCAACCGTGTCATCTCTGCCCTGCCTGCCGAACAGCGCAAGGGCTACCTGCTCCAGCCCCGCACCTTCCTCCGGCTGGAAGCGATGCTGGATGCCATACTGGAAGCCGACGGCATCACGCCAAAGATGCTCAAGGCACAACGCGACAGGGCAGAGCTCCTCGATCGACTCTTGCGCGCCACCAGTGAGGATGCCCGTCAGGTCATTGCCCGGGAGAACGATGTCCAGATCGATTATGAGTTCTTCCAATTGCTCACCATGAACCTTGACCTGGCACAAAGGGGTGAGCAAACCGAAATCGCCCAGCAACTGCTCGAGTTGCGCACACAACTGCTCGACTGGACGACGCACGGTGAAGAGATCACTGCCCGCAACGATGCCATCAGGAGCCTGGGTAGGGAGATCACCAGGGAAGGCCTGCTGGACAAGGTGGTGGAAGCAGCCCTGGCCGGCGAGCAGAGCAAAGTGGTCGCCATGGCCACCGTTGGCCGCCCAGCCATCGACTATGTCTTCTACCAGCAGTTGACGAGCCGAATCGAGGCGGCGGAACAGGCGGGGGAGACCGCCAATGCGGAGACTCTCCAGGCCCTCCGTGAGAGCATTCTGGACCTGACCGCCGAGATCGATGCCGAGATCCAGCAAGAGACCCTTAGAGCCTCAGAGACACTTGGGACCATCCTGGAAAGTGATGATCCAGAGACGGCAATCCGCGACAATCTGCTTCAGATCGACGAGTTCTTCCTCAACGTCCTTGGGCTGCACCTGGAAGCTGCGGAAAAGGCGGGACGAAAGGATGATGTGGCAAAGCTCACCCAGATCAGCGACGTCATCATGAAGCTCTTCCAGGAGAGTCAGCCGCCCGAGATCCAGCTCATGAGCCAGTTGCTGGACGCCGATTATCCCGACGGTACTCGGGCCTTGCTGGAAGAGAACCGCGAACAGGTGGATGCCAGGCTGCTGGAGGTCATGGACCTCCTGGGTCAAGATCTGGCAACCGGTGACCAGGAGGAGATCAGCCAGCAGTTGGCCCAGGTCCGGGAGCAGGCAGCGGCGATGGTCGAGGCCACACCCTAGGCTCCTCTCTGGACATCGAAAGTCTTCCGCAATCTGCGATGTCTGATCCTATTTCAGGGCATTCTCCAGACGGAAGCCATGTCCTCGCACCGTCACCACGTACTGCGTGGTGGGGCGCGTCTCAGCCAAACGCTCCCGCAGGCGACGGGCCAGGGCGTCAATGGCCTGCTCCGATATGCCTCCCCGGTCATCCTCAGGCCACACCGCCTCCACGACGTCGTCACGGCTGTAAACCCGGCCTGGGTCCTGGTACAGCAACTCCAGGAGCCGGTACTGGGCTGGGGACAGCGGTGGATCGAGTTCTTGCCCGGCCACACTGACCCGCTTGCTTTCCAGATCCATGTGCAGGCCCTGTAGCAACTCCTCAAAGAGCACTGGCGCTGTGGCTTCAGCATCGACAAAGGCCAGCTTGCAGCAGAGGGCGATCTGGATCTCGTCACCATCCTGCAGAGTATGCGGTTCGTCCAGCTCCTGACCATTGACAAAGGTGCGGTTCTTCGAGCTCAGATCCTCCAGAAGGTAATGATCGCCTTCCAGCCAGATGCGCGCATGCTGTCGCGACACCTGTCGATCGGAAATGACCAGATTGCACCGCTCATCCCGTCCGATAGTGAATTCTGACTGATCCACGAACACCCGGTGGCCGGGTCTGCGCCCATCCATCATCAGCAACATGGGCATTTCGCCAGGCATGAAATCACCTCCCTTGCCTTGACAAGACGTTAGTTCTGCGCTAAGCTATGGTCGTTGGATGACCAGGATAGCATCTGCCAGCCGTTAAGCGCCCCGGTCTGTGCCCGGGGTCCCTGCGTTGGGCGGGCCGGCCGGTTGGCCCCGTCTCGCACGGTCTTTGCGAAGGCGAGAAACTTCTGTTCGTTGCGGCCCTGGACCCATCTTCACAGAACCACAGGGAGCGAGCACGTTGAAGCGGACACTATCGCCAGAAACAATCCTGCGGGAACGCTACAAGATCATCGAACTGGTAGGACGGGGCGGCATGGGCGCCACCTATCGCGCCGAAGACCTCCGTCTGCAGGGCCGTTTCTGCGCTGTCAAGGAAGCCATACCCGATCCCGACGACTCGGCCAACGAGCTAGCCCAAAGCCGCAAGCAGTTTTACCACGAGGCGAGCACGCTGGCCCGGCTCGATCATCCCAATCTCCCCAAAGTGTCGGACTATTTCTCCGAAGACGATGCGCAAACTGGGCTTCAGGGTGACTACCTCGTCATGGATTATGTCCCCGGGCAGGACCTCAAAGAGATTCTGAGCAACGCCCTTCGCGAGGGACATCCCCTGCCCGAGTCGCAAGTATTGGCCTGGGCCGGACAACTGTGCAGTGCTCTAAATTATATGCACACCCAGGACCCACCGGTCCTCCACCGCGACATCAAACCGAGCAACATCAAGATAACGCCGGCCGGAAACGTCAAACTGGTAGACTTTGGCCTGGTCAAGGTCCTGGTCCCCGATGACCAACGCACCATCACCGTGGTCCAGGGGCGCGGTACCGTGCAATACATCCCCCTGGAGCAGTACGGCGGCGACACGGGCCACACCGATGTGCGCTCCGACATCTACTCCCTGGGCGCCACCCTCTATCACCTGCTGACCGGCCAGCCCCCGTTGGATGCCAAGGCACGCTTCCTCAAACCGCAGTCGCTGGCCACGCCCAGCACCCTGAATCCCGCCATTTCCCCCCAGACGGAACGGGCCATTCTGCGGTGCCTGGCCATGCACCCGGACGACCGCCCTGACAGCATAGCCGAGGTGCAGGCCGAACTGTTGACGCCCAGCCCCATGAGCCGCGCGGTCGGCCGGCTCCTGGATAGCGAAAGGCCACTGGCCCGCTCCTTCCATGCCAACCGGGGCCTGCTGGCCCTCGCCGGCGCGCTGCTGCTGACTGCCGCGCTGATCACCGCCCGACCGTCCACCATCCCTCCACCGCCAACGCCGACGCCGACTCAGCCTGTGCCCACTGCCACCTGGACGCCCACGTCCAC
>CBDUWJ010000369.1:0-3392 GCA_965370895.1 uncultured Anaerolineae bacterium
TGGCTCAGCTCGACAAGACCTTCCCAACCCTCGACTGTAGCACCTGAATTCTGGGGCCGAAAATGATGGATGCCGGTCGGCATCCCAACATCGAGCTTCTGAGCTATAGCGAGGTAGTGGACGTTCACGGCTACGTGGGCAATTTTCAGATCAAGGTCAAGCGCAAGCCGCGCTACGTAAATGAGGAACTATGCACCGGCTGCGGCGATTGCACGACAGCCTGCGTCTGGCAGGACCGGGTTTATAGCGAGTACGAGGTAGGCATGGGACTTCGCGGTGCGGCCTATATCCCCTTTGCCCAGGCCGTGCCCATGAAAGCGGTCATTGACCCCAACTCCTGTCTGCTGTTGACGCGGGGCAAATGCTCCCAAAAGTGCGTTACAGCATGTGAAGCGAACGCCATCGACTTTGACCAGAAAGAGCAGAACCTGGATATCAAGGTGGGGGCCGTCGTGCTCGCCTCCGGCTTTGACCTCACAAATCACGCCACGCTTGCCCGCTATGGATATGGCACATACGACAACGTGCTGGATGGCCTGCAATTCGAGCGGCTGACCAGCGCCGCCGGACCAACGGGTGGCAGGCTCGTCACCCGGGACGGCCGCGTGCCCGAGTCGGTCGTCTTTTTACATTGCATCGCCAGCCGCGACGACCACGCCCACGAATACTGTTCTCACATATGCTGCATGTACGGCCTCAAGCAGGCTCACCTGGCCAAGGAAAAGACGGGGGGGCAGGTCTACCAGTTCTACATCGACATGAGGGCCGCGGGCAAGAGCTACGAGGAATTCTACAAGCGCATGCAGCGCGAGGGTATCTACTACGTGCGGGGCAAGGTGGCCGAAGTGGTTCTCGACCCCGAGGGCAGCGGCAAGCTGCTGGTGCGGGGTGAGGACACCTTGCTGGACCGTTACGTCGAGGTTCCGGCTGATCTGGTGGTTCTGCTGACAGCCGCTGTGCCGGCCCGCGGGTCCAGGGAACTGGGCAGGCTCTTTGGAGTGGCCATAGACAAGGATGGCTTTTTCGCCGAGGAGCACCCCAAGCTCAAACCTGTAGATACTGCTACGGCTGGCGTCTTTCTGGCCGGCTGCTGCCAGAGCCCCAAGGACATCCCTGACACGGTTGCCCAGGCCAGTGCAGCCGCGTCCAAGGTGATTGGTCTGTTGAGCCGGGGGGAGATCGACATCGATCCCACGGTCGCCGAAGTGGATCGGGAAAAGTGCTCCGGCTGTGGAGAGTGCATCCTGTCCTGTCCTTACAACGCTATCGAACGGGTGGAGGGCAAAGCCCAGGTGAACGCGGCGCTGTGCAAGGGCTGCGGCACCTGCGTTGGCGCCTGTCTGGCCAAGGCCATTACCGGCTTTCACTTTACCGACGAAGAGTTGGTCGCCCAGATCGAGGGCCTTTTTGAGCGAGATCCGATGCCGATTTTTGCATAACAGGCTTGGGACGCCTCCCCAACCTCACTCCCGCGCCGGGAAGGGGCAGGGTCCGATAATACGGAGAGTTAGGAAATGACAACGACGACTGATCCCTTTGAGCCCCGCATCGTTGGGTTCCTATGCAATTGGTGCAGCTATGCCGGCGCTGACGCCGCCGGCATCTCGCGCCTGCAATATGCGCCCAACCTGCGCATCATCCGGGTGATGTGCTCCGGGCGTATCTCGCCGGAACTGGTGATCCGCACCTTCCGCGAGGGCGCCGACGGGGTGATGGTACTCGGCTGACACATCGGCGACTGCCACTATGTTAGTGGCAATCATCGAACCGCCAAGCGGTTCCCCATTTTTCGCAATCTCTTGGGCTACGTCGGCATCCAGCCCGAGCGGCTGCTCCTTGACTGGGTGTCCGCGTCGGAGGGAGGGCGCTTTGCCGAAGTGGTTGAGGAATTCACAAAGTGGGTCCGGGCGTTAGGTCCACTGGAAACGAAGGAGGTGGCGTGAGATGGACAGAGCAAGTCTGCTCCGAGACGCCGTAAAGGGCCTCCTGGACAGCGGCCAGGTGGACGGGGTGTTGGCCCTGCGGGCCGACGGGCCAGCTTCGACGCCCCACCTATTCCGCCCCGGAGACGACCTCGGCGGTCTGGTTCTCTGGCCCAAGTACCCAATACCCCAGACGATGGACATGCTGTTGGATGCGGACCCCGAGGTGCGATTAGGCATGGTCACCCGGGGTTGCGAGGAACGGGGGCTCATCGAGCTGGCCAAGCGCAACCAGGTGGATATGGATCGCATCACCATGATCGGCCTGGCCTGTACGACCGAAGAGCGGGACGAATGTCGCTGCGCCTGGCCCTACCCCAGCCAAATCGACGTGGGTCAGAGGGTGGAAGGCATCGTCGACGAACTGGTGGCCGAGCATGAGAAGCTGTCCCTGTCCGAGCGGACCGAGTTTTGGAAGCAGCAGTTCGCCCGCTGCATCAAGTGTTATGCCTGCCGCACCGCCTGCCCCCAGTGCTTTTGCGAGGTTTGCGTGTTGGAGCAGGATCTGTGGGTAGAGACCGGGATACTAGCCCCACCCTTCCCGTCCTACCACCTCATCCGGGCCTATCATACCGTCAGCAAGTGTGTGGGCTGCATGGAGTGCGAGGTGGCTTGCCCGGCCGACATCCCCCTGACCGTGCTCTACACCCTGCTACGTCGTGACGCCGAGGAGATGTTCGAGTACGTGCCGGGGCGCAGCGTGGACGACCCACCGCCGCTGGTGGTCGAGACGATGTGGCAAGGAGTCTGACCTGTGGAATACAAGAATGTTCTTACAACGTGCATCTATTGCGGCTGTGGCTGTGGGATCTACCTCCAGGTCCTGGACGGCAAGGTTGTGGGCACACTGCCGGTCAAGGGTCATCCCATCAGCGAGGGCAAGCTGTGCATCAAGGGCTGGAACGCCCACGACTTTGTCTACCATCCCGAGCGGCTGACGACGCCCCTCATCCGCGACCAAAAGGGTGGGGAGCTGCATGAGGCGAGCTGGGACGAGGCGCTGGGCCTGGTGGCAAGCCGCCTGAACCAGATCAAAGCCGAATCGGGGCCGGATGCCGTCGGCTTTTTCACCTCGGCCAAGTGCACCAATGAGGAGAACTACCTGTTGCAGAAGCTGGCCCGCTCAGTGGTGGGCACCAACAACGTGGACCACTGCGCCCGCCTCTGACACAGCCCCACCGTGGCCGGTCTGGTCACATCATTTGGCAGCGGGGCGATGACCAACAGCGTCCCCGAGTTTGAAGAGAGCGATTGTTTCCTCATCACCGGGTCGAACACCACCGAGGCCCATCCCCTCATTGCCATGCGGGTGATGCGTGCTCAGAAGCGCGGCGCCAAGGTGATCGTCGTCGACCCCCGTGACATCCAGATCGCCAAGCTGGCCGACATCCACCTGCGCCAGCGGCCCGG
>CBDUWJ010000370.1:0-3379 GCA_965370895.1 uncultured Anaerolineae bacterium
TACGTTCTTGGTTTCGGCTCAAAGCGGGTGATGGTCACCGGTTTGTATTTCAGTTCCACGCCCTTGTCAGTGCGGTACGCCAGGGTGTGCTTCAGCCAGTTGTCGTCATCCCGCTCGGGATAGTCCTCCCGCGAGTGGGCGCCGCGGCTCTCCTTGCGGGCGAGGGCGCTCACGGCAGTGACCTCGGCCAAGTCCAGCAGGTAGCCCAGTTCGATGGCCTCCAATAGATCGGTGTTGAATTTTCTGCCCTTGTCCTGGATGCTGACCCGCCGGTAGCGTTCCTGCAGTTCGTGGACCTTGTCCACCGCGGCCTGCATCTGGTCTTTGATGCGGAACACACCGATGTTGTCCATCATCACAGCCTGCAGTTCTGTCCGGATGTTGGCCACGCTCTCATCGCCGCTGCTGGTGAGCAGATGCTCCACCTCATCACAGGCTTCACAGTCGGGCTCGTTCGGCAGTGGCATAAAGTCGTGCTCTTTGATGTAGCGTGCCATGTCGCGACCCGCGCGGCGACCAAAGACCAGGATATCCACCAGCGAGTTGGTGCCGAGGCGGTTGGCCCCGTGCACTGACACGCAGGCGCACTCACCGGCGGAGTAAAAACCGGGCATGGGTGTGTTCTCCTCATCAATGACCACCCGTCCCTCCACATCGGTCGGGATGCCGCCCATGGCATAGTGGGCTGTGGGCTGCACCGGCATCGGCTCCACGGCGGGGTCGATGCCCAGGTAGGTCAGGCAAAAGTCAGCGATGTCGGGTAGCTTGGCCTCCACAACCTCACGGCCCAGGTGGCTGGCGTCGAGGTGGACGTAATCCTTACCGTTGATGCCCCGTCCTGCCTGCACTTCCAGGTAGATGGCCCGCGACACAATGTCACGTGGCGCCAGGTCGAGGAGCGTGGGTGAATAGCGCTCCATGAAGCGTTCACCCTCGCTGGTCAGAAGAATGCCGCCCTCGCCGCGCACCGCCTCGGTGATGAGGATGCCCATCTTGTAGATGCCGGTGGGGTGGAACTGGAAGAACTCCATGTCTTCCATCGGCACCCCGCGTCGCAGGGCGATGGCCGGGCCATCGCCGGTCAAAGCGTGGGCGTTGGAGGTGATCTTGAACATGCGCCCCATGCCCCCGGTGGCGAACAGGACGGTTCTGGCCCGGAAGGTGTGGATTTCGCCGGTGAGGACCTGATAGGCCGAAACACCGCAGACCACGCCATCATTGATGAGCAGGTCGAGGACGTGGTATTCGTCAAAGAACTGGACGTTGTGGCGGATACACTGTTGGAAGAGTGTCTGCAGGATCATGTGGCCCGTCCGGTCGGCGGCGTAGCAGGAACGGCGCACGGGTCCCTGACCATAGTGGTAGGTGTGGCCGCCGAAGGGCCGCTGGGCGATCTTGCCGTCGGGCGTGCGGTCAAAGGGCAGCCCCCAGTGTTCCAGCTCGTAGACGATGTCGATGGCTTCCTGGGTCATGACTTCGGCCGCATCCTGGTCGACCAGGTAGTCGCCGCCTTTGACCGTATCAAAGGCGTGCCATTCCCACAGGTCCTCTTCGGTGTTGCCCAACGCCGCGCCGATGCCCCCCTGAGCCGCACCGGTGTGAGAACGGGTGGGATAGAGCTTGCTAAGCACGGCCACGCTGCCCACCTGGCCTAATTCGAGGGCGGCCCGCAACCCGGCGCCCCCCGCACCCACGACAATGGCATCAAAAGAGTGGTACATGACAACTCCTCAAGGAACTCTATCTAAAGCCCCCGGTGGGGATTTCAAGCGGGACTCAGGGTGTGAACGTGAAAATGACGTAAGCGCCCAGCACGATCAGAATAAAGACGACGACGTATAGGATCGATTTGGCGAGCACCCTCCAGCCCTGGGGATGGATATAGTCGTCCAGGACGATACGCACACCGTTGGCGCCGTGGATCCAGCCAAAGACCAGCAGGAACAGGTCGTACAAGCGCCAGAAGGGCGACTCCCACCGCAGGGCGATGGTCTCAAAGTTGATGGCATCCAGGCCCAGGACGAGGTGCATCCACATGAGGTGGAAGACCGCCAGCACAAAGAGGGCGACAGCCGAGATGCGCATAAAGAACCAGCTATAGAGCTCCAGGTTGCTGGCTGGACGGGGACGAGCAGGACTTGAGTGCATGAGCGCTATTCCTCCTCTTCTAGTGGCCATCGAACATCTGGGCCAGCATAATGATGGCAGACGGGATGTACAGCAGGGCAAAGATGACCATCTGCACCCGCCACAGCATCGCCTGCTTTTTTCCGAGGTCGGGCCAGAAGTCAATCATGACGATGCGGATGCCGTTCAGAGCGTGGTAAAGGACGCCCAGGTAAAGGCCAAAGACGATGGTCAGTTTGAAGAAGAGCTTGTGATAGATAAAGAGCAAAGCTTCAAAGGTGTCTGGACCGAAGGCCATGAGGAAGATGTCAATGATGTGGAGGGCAAGAAAGAAGAACACGCCGACGCCGGTGATTCGGTGGAGCATCCAGGCGATCTGCCCTTCACGCCCCCGGTAGGTCACGGCGCGAAAAAAGTCCGTGATCACAGCCATTGCGCTAACCTCCTTGGTTCGTCACAGGTTCTACGATGGAAGAGACGACCAGGATTATACAACACGACCTGCCAGAAGTCAAATCGGACCGATCTGGGCCGATTGCACGAGACAGTGGACGAACGGCGAAGGACCGAAGACATAGTCCGCTTGGGCTTGACGACCGAGCCACACGGGGTTTCCTCAGGAGACCTTCGTCCATCGTGAGAAGACAGGATGCTGCCTGGCCAGAGGCAAGGACCTTGTCCTGCAGCTTATCATATGAGCGTGCGCAGGGGAAGCAGCGTCTGCGCCAGCGACGTGAGGCGGGTGCCCACGGCCGGGTTTCGCTCCGACTCGACGGCGGCAGCCTCGGTCAATACGGCAAAAAAGGTGTCATCCATCCGTGGTAGATGGCGAGCGATCAGGTCTTGGAGCTCCTCGTTGCTCTCGGCCAGCACGAGCTGTTTGATGAGCACTATGGCGTCGTCTTGACTGGCCATCGTAGCATGTCTCCTGGTGAATCGGCTCGGAGCTCCACCATGGCGCGTCCGCGCCACTCAATACGGAGAATACGGGCTTGGCTCCAACCCATGATTCTGAGCAAAGCGAAGAGGCTCCCTCGCGCCTAACCGAGATTCTTCACTCCGCCGCGCGGCTGCGCTGGTCAGAATGACAAGGTTTGATCTTCCCTTGCACAAGAGCAGATTCTTCACTCCGCCGCGCGGTTGCTCTGGTCAGAATGACAGGCTTTTTGGTTGATCTGAGGCCTGAAATGGCTCAGGCACTCATTTCCATACGCGCCTCGAAATCGCGCAGGGCCTGGCGAAGAATCTCCTG
>CBDUWJ010000371.1:0-3369 GCA_965370895.1 uncultured Anaerolineae bacterium
CGCCGGACCCGGTACCTATGGCTGGTGGTAGGGGTGTGTATCGTCGTCGGGTGCTTGCCGGCCCTAGTCGTGGGCCTGAGCTCTCTCTGGAGACTGGTGGCCTTTGGTTTGTTTCTGGTGCTGGCCGTGGGCGCTGCCACGGCCCGCCTTCGTTGAGCGATTTGACACATGACGTGTGACCCCTGACACCTATTCGGACCCCGCGCCTTCCAGGGGAGGCGTTGGCCGAAACCTGATACCTGACACGAGGCACCGGTGCTATCCGAACTCACCATCCACAACTATGCTATCATAGAACAGGTTCATCTCCGCTTCGAGCCTGGCTTCAACGTGCTAACCGGCGAAACTGGCGCCGGCAAATCGATTATCATTGACGCCGTGAGCCTGCTGTTGGGCGGCCGGGGTGAGACCGCCTCTATCCGATCGGCCGCCGGCCGGGCGGCTATCGAGGGCGTCTTTGACCTGGACGCGGCAACCCAGGCCACCGTCAACCCGCTGCTGCAGCAGGACGGCCTGGAGGGTGACGAGCCAGGCATCCTGGTCCTGGCGCGAGAGATCCGCCGTGAGGGACGCAACGTCTGCCGGGTCAACGGGCGCGCGGTGGCGCTCAAGGTGCTGGAAAGGATCGGCCAGCACCTGGTGGACATCCACGGCCAGACTGAGCACCTGTCGTTGATGCGCGTGCGCGAGCATGTCGATCTGCTGGACCGGTTTGGCGATCTATGGCCCCTGCGTCACCAGGTCGCGGGTCGGGTACGGGAACTCTTGGCTGTGCGAGGCGCGTTGGCCCACCTGCGCCGTGATGAGCGGGAACTGGCCCGGCGCGTGGACCTGCTCCAGTACCAATTGAATGAGATCGAAGCGGCGCACCTGGAGCCCGGGGAAGCAAAGGGGCTGGCTCAAGAGCGGACTCGTCTGGCCAACGCCGAACAGTTGAGAGGTCTGGCCGGCGAGGCCTACCAGGCCCTCTACGAAGGCGAAGAAGACCAGATGTCGGCCGTGGACTTGCTGCAAGCGGCGGCGCGGGCCTTGGCCGGGTTGACCCGGCTGGATCCCTCGACTGCGTCGCTAGGTGGGGCAGCGGAGACGGCAGGCTATCAACTGGAGGATCTGGCCGAGTCGCTGCGGGACTATCGCGATGGAGTTGAGTCCAATCCCCCTCGGCTGGATCAGGTGGAAGATCGCCTGGCCCTGATCCACAGCCTGCAACGAAAATATGGTGATACCATCGCAGAGGTGCTGGCTTTTGCCGAGCGCGCCGGGCAAGAGCTGGATACCATCGAGAATAGTGAGGAACGCATCGTCGAGTTGGAGGATCAGGAGGACCGCCTGTTGCACGAGATTGGCAAGCTGGGGGCGGAGCTGTCGGCCAGGCGGCGGGAAGCCGGCGCTGAGTTGGCATTGGGCATTGAGGCCGAGTTGCAGGAACTGAGCATGGCCCGCGCCCGCTTTGGCCTGGGTCTCACCTGGCGCGACGCCGCCGGCGGCGCGTACGTCGAGGGACGGCGGGTGGCCTTTGACCTCACCGGTCTGGACCGGGTCGAGTTCCTGGTCGCACCCAACGTCGGCGAGCCACTCAAGCCCCTGGTGCGCATTGCCTCCGGCGGCGAGACTTCGCGGTTGATGTTGGCTCTCAAGACGGTGCTAGCCAAGGCAGACCACACACCAACCTTGATCTTTGACGAGATCGACGCCGGCATCGGCGGACGGGTGGGAGCCGTGGTCGGCCAGAAGCTGTGGGGCTTGACGCTGCGCGAAGGGGCGAAGGCCCACCGCCACCAGGTGCTCTGCGTGACCCACCTGCCGCAACTGGCTGGTTATGGTGATCTACACATCCAGGTGCGCAAGGGCGTCGTCGGCGATAGGACCGTGACAAGGGTCGATTGCCTGCAGGGTGAGGAGCGGGAGCGAGAGATCGCCGGTATGCTGGGGACCGTCACCGACCGGACCCAGGCCAGCGCCCGCGAGATGTTGGCTGCCAGCCAAGAGGACAAGCAGCAAAAAGCACGGGCTGGCCCTGGATAGATGTTTAACGCACAGCACTCAGCGATCATCCGCGGACCCCGACCAGATAGCGTTGTCGGTGCAAGCCCCAAGGCTGCGGAGCGGCTGCTGAAAACTGAGCACTGAAAGCCGATCGATCTAGGCTGATTGCAGGAGGCGCACACATGGCAGAATGGTTGCAATCGATGGTGCCGTGGGGCACCGAGGCGATAATCTGGGCCCAGTCCCTTAGCAACGACTGGCTCGACACCGTCTTTATCTTCTTCACCAGCCTCGGCTACGAGGAGTTTTATTTGCTCCTCCTGCCTCTTGTCTACTGGTGCGTGCACAGGCGGATCGGCATTGGCCTGGGCTACGTCTCACTGCTCTCGGCCTGGGTCAATAGCGCGATCAAATATGCTTGCAGAATTCCCCGCCCTGCCGACCCGCGCATCCGCATCCCATTGCCGGAAACAAGTCCCTCTTTCCCCAGCGGCCACGCCCAGAATGCAGTTGTCAACTGGGGCTACCTGGCGTACCGGCTGCGTTACGCCATCTTCTGGGGGGTGGCGATCATTGCCATCGTGGGCATTGGTCTGTCGCGGGTGGTGCTGGGCGTGCACTATCCCCAGGACGTGATCGCGGGGTGGCTCGTCGGGTTGGTTCTGGTAACGCTCTATATCTGGGCAGAGCCAGCTGTCACTCGCTGGCTTGGACGCCAGGTGACAGTAGTCCAGCTTCTCCTGGCGGTCTGTGTGCCACTGCTGTTGATCTTTGTGCATCCTGCCGACCTTGAGGGCCACCTCCCGGCTGAGGGGGCCATCGTCCCCATGAGTGCCTTGATCGGCCTGGGCGTCGGCGTTATCATGGAACGGGCCTGGGTGCGCTTTCGGGTGGACGGTGTGTGGTGGCGGCGGGGCCTTCGCTTCGTGGTGGGTTTGGTCGTGGTGGGCGTACTCTATGTGGGTCCCAAACTGTTGCTCCCGCACGATTTGCCGTTCAACCTGGAGGCGACATTGCGCTTTGTCCGTTACACTTTGTTGGGCTGGGCAGTGGCGTTCCTGGCCCCCTGGATCTTTGTCCGGCTGCGTCTAGCCGAACGTGAGGGCGCGTAGCCCTGGAGTCGCTGCGATTGGCGCTCCCCGGACCCGGGCAGACCACAGCGGGTTGCATGGTCTCGATAGTTGTCTGCCTCGCAGCGAGTTGACGGACAGGCTGCCCTATGTTATACTTTGCCTGGATTTCCTGAACAAAGGACCCAGCAGGTTCGATATGGCTGTGAGGGGATGGCCCGGTCCCTGGTTCTCGACAGGACGCGACGAGTCTCAAGCCCAGGTGTATGGACAGTTCTGCGGAGGCTTTGACACCGGATGCTCCGTTGCCGGA
>CBDUWJ010000372.1:0-3350 GCA_965370895.1 uncultured Anaerolineae bacterium
TCGAGTCTCGGCCACGTGATGATGCCTGGGTGCAAGTCGATTCGGTTGTCTCAGGGCATCACCACAAGCGTGGTGAGTCGAGGTGCACGCCAGGCCACAGAGAACCTCGCCACTCTCACTTCCGCTTCTTTTGCGCCTTCTCGATCCGGGCCCACGTGTCGCGCAGGGTAGTCGTCCGGTTGAATACCAGCCTACCGCCGGAAGAGTCGGGATCGACGCAAAAGTAGCCCATCCTGAGGAACTGGCAGCGGCTCCCTGGCGCCGCACCTGCCAGACTGGGTTCGACCTTGCACAAAGTCAGGACCTCCAGCGAGTTCGGGCTCAGATTGTCCTTGAAGTCACCGCCCTCTTCAACATCACTGGGGTCTGGCTTGGAAAAGAGGGAATCGTACAACCGGACCTCGGCATCGAGCGCGTGGGCTGCCGAGACCCAATGCAGCGTGCCCCTGACCTTGCGCCCATCGGGCGTTCCACCCCCTCGCGACTCGGGATCGTAGGTGCAGCGCAGCTCGACCACATCGCCGGTCTGTTCATCTTTGACAGCGTCCACACAGGTGATGTAGTATGCGTGTTTGAGCCGCACCTCACGACCGGGGGCCAGACGGAACCACTTCTTGGGCGCATCCTCGCGAAAGTCGTCCCGTTCAACATACAATACGCGGGAGAAGGGCAGCAAACGCGTCCCCATGCTGGCGTCCTCAGGGTTGTTGATCGCTTCCAGCTCCTCAACCTGGTCTTCCGGATAATTCTCAATCACTACCCGGAGGGGATGCAGCACGGCCATCACGCGCGGCGCGCGTTTGTTCAGGTCCTCGCGGAGGCAATGCTCGAGCAGGGCTATGTCGACCATGCTGTCCTTTTTCGCCACCCCGACGCGCGCAAGAAACGTTCGGATGGCCTCCGGCGTGTAGCCACGCCTGCGCATAGCTGCGATGGTCGGCATCCGGGGGTCATCCCATCCACTGACGTACTCGCCCTCCACCAATTGCAGCAGGTAGCGTTTGCTAAGAATGGTGTAGCTGAGGACCAGGGGTGCGAATTCGATCTGCTGCGGGTGGTAGATCCCCAGTTCATCAAGAAACCAGTCGTACAGGGGGCGATGGTCTTCGTACTCTAGCGTACAAATAGAATGTGTGATCCCTTCGATAGAGTCCGACTGTCCATGGGCCCAGTCGTACATCGGGTAGATGCACCATTCGTCACCGGTACGGTGGTGCGTCGCGTGGAGGATGCGGTACATGACCGGGTCGCGCATGTTCATGTTGCCCGACTCCATGTCAATCTTGGCCCGCAGCACATGCGCTCCATCCTCGAATTCGCCAGCCCGCATGCGCTCGAACAGATCGAGGTTTTCCTCCACAGACCGGTCTCGATAGGGGCTGTCCCTTCCCGGCTCACCGAAAGCGCCCCGGTACTCTCTGATCTCCTCCGGGCTCAGGCTGTCGACGTACGCGCTGCCTTTCTCTATAAGCTGCACGGCCCATTCGTAGAGCTGCCCGAAGTAGTCCGATGCATATAGCTCCCGATCGTGCCAATCATACCCGAGCCAGCGGATATCCTCTTTGATCGTCTCTACGTATTCGACTTCCTCTTTAAGCGGATTGGTGTCGTCGAATCGCAGATTGTACAGCCCGCCAAACTGCTCGGCAATGCCGAAATCGATGCTTATGGCCTTGGCGTGTCCAATGTGCAGGTAGCCACTTGGCTCTGGTGGGAATCGCGTGTGAACGCGACCGCCAAACCTGTCCGTCCTCAGGTCCTCCGCGACCATGTCCCGGATAAAATCAGAGGAAACAGCAGAATCGATCGTGTTCGGATTCGCGGGTTGCTCCTCGTTTCGCATTGTCTCTTCTCCCCATTCTCATGGATGACTCTGCTGAAAAAAGCTTGTCAGCGGGCGAAAAGGGTTGAATGTTGTGTGCGCGTGATGCGTGCACACAACATTCAGTACCTCTTTTTCTCCGACTGCCCGTTTTCAGGGCAGACATGGATGGCATGCACCACAGCGGACCCGGCCGCACCCAAATGGGAGGCGGGCCACATCTGGCGTAGTATAGCACGACACTGACATATGGTCAACCCAGGTGCAACCGCCACGAGGGTCCGGCCAGCGCTGGTGGCTTGCCCAGAGTTCGCTTACCTCACTGTCCTCACCGCCGCCATGTAGCGCCGCACTCGCTCCACATCCACTGGATTCTCGGCCACCCCGTCCACCTTCAGGCTGCTACCCACGATGGCCCCATCGGCGTACTGCAGGAAATCGACGATGTTGTCTGCCGTAGTACCGCTGCCCATGAGGATCGGCCGCGTCGCCAGTTCCCTGGCCCGGCGGACCTTATCCAGGGACGGCGCGTCGCCCGTCATCCGCCCCGAGACTATCAAGGCATCGGCCCGGTAGAATTCGGTCCACTCGATGTGCGTTTCCAGATCCAGTCCGGGAAAGGGCAACGAGTGTTTCTTATCCACATCCGCGAAAAGCTTGATCTCCTCGGCGCCCAAGTCCTTGCGCCGGCGGAGCAGGTCCGCGGCACAGCCGTGGTCCAGGTCGCCCGTGTCCCACAACCTTGCACCGGTGAGAATGCAGACACGAATGAACGCCGCCCCCGCGGCCACGGCGATGGCCAACTCCACCACCCCGCCGTTGTGGACCACGTTGATGCCCACCGGCACAGGCGACGCAAGTTCCCGTGCCATTTCCACAATGGACCGTGCCGCCACCGTCTGGGCAGTTACTGCCTCGAGCGGCACGCTGGCGCCAGCATAGTAGGGCAGGTCCCACATGTTCTCCACGATGAGACCATCTACACCGCCCGCCAGCAAGGCTTTGGCGTCACGTCGGGCCTGATCGAGGATAGAATCCATCCCGTAGCCGCTGTATCCCGGCGCCCCGGGCAGCGGCCACAGGTGTACCATGCCGATGACCGGTTTTCCCACGCCGAACATACCGGCCAGGGAATCGAGTCGGATCTCATCCAATCGCTTTTTCCATGCTACGTCTACCATGGCTTTCCCTCCACTATAGGTTCTCTTGTCAACGCCGTGATGTAACCCACAACTCGGTCCATGGCTTGGCGGCATGGGCGGTGGGCCGGCTCGTCATGGTGGTCCCTTAGCAGCGCCTGCACCTTTCGAGCCTCTGGCCGCCCAGTGCCCGCCCCAATGTGGGACGCAGCAATCGCCCCCAGGGCATTCGCCAACACCGCTGCACTGGGCCAATCCAGCCCGTCCAGGAATCCAGCGATCAGTCCGGCCGCAAAACTGTCACCCGCACCCGTGCTGTCCCGAGTCTCGACGACAAAGCCGGGCATGCGCCAAAGCCCATCATCGCTGCTGACCAAGCAACCATCCCT
>CBDUWJ010000373.1:0-3348 GCA_965370895.1 uncultured Anaerolineae bacterium
GCCAACGAAGGCGCCGGTCTGGCACAGGACGACCGGTGGCTGCGCAGCTTTGACGTCGTGAATGCGGGACGCTACCGCCGCTTGCCCTTCCTGTTGTGGCAACAGACCACCATACTGCGCAGGTTGCGGCCCGACTGGTACATCTCTACCTTTTTCCTGCCGCCGATGACACCCTGCCATGCAGCGGTGTTGATCCACGATATGTCGTTCCGGACGCACCCGGAGTACTTCCCCTCGTCCATCGCCGCCTACATGCGCCTGTTCACCGGGCTCGCGATCCGCCGCGCCGACATCGTGATAGCACTGTCCGAGTTCACCCGGCGAGAGGTCCTACACTACTACCCCGCTGCCGAAGGCAAGATGGTGGTTGTGTACCCCGGCGTGGGAGATGAATTCACGCCCGACGGCGATCCCGCCAATGGCGATGGCAGCCCCGCCGACGACGCGGTGCTGGCTTCTCTGGACGTGCAGCAGCCCTATCTCCTGGCCGTGGGCAATATCCACCCTCGCAAGAACCTGGACCGTCTGTTGGCTGCGTGGGTGCAGTTGCGCGACGCAGCCGAACCGGTGCCCAGACTGCTGTGGGTCGGACTGGACAGGTGGAGCAGCAACAAGCTCCTGATGCAAGCGCAGGCTGCGGGAGTGCAGATCCTGGGCTTTGTTGCGCCTGCACACCTGCCTGCCCTCTACCGGCGCGCTGAGGCGCTGGCCTATCCCTCCCTGTACGAGGGGTTCGGATTGCCGCCGCTGGAAGCTATGGCTTGCGGCACACCGGTCCTGACCGCCAACACCACCTCTCTGCCGGAGGCCGTGGGCGACGCAGCCGTGACCGTAGATCCCACCGACGTCAACGCCCTCGCCGATGGACTGAAACAGGTGCTATTCGACGCTGCAACGCGTCGAGGCTTGCGGGCACGGGGATTGGCCCACGCGCGCAGGTTTCGCTGGGACAGGACAGCGGACGGAGTGTTGGAAGCGCTGAGAGCGGCCCCGGTTTCTCTGGCCATCAAGGTTGTCACACCGTGAAGTTCTGCGTAGTTGGTCCCACCTACCCATTCAAAGGGGGCATCTCGCACTTTACCACCATGCTCGTGGAGCAGCTTCGCGTGCGACACGAGGTGGATTTCATCTCCTTCAGGCGACAGTACCCTCAGTGGCTGTTCCCTGGCAACGCCGGTCCAGATCCCAGCAACCGGGCCCTGCACACCGACTGCGAGTATCTTTTGGATCCCATGAATCCATTCACCTGGCTCAAGGCTTTTCGGCGGATCCAGCGGCACAGCCCTGACGTATTGCTGCTGCAATGGTGGACTCCCTTTTGGACGCCGACGCTTGCGGCTCTGGCCATGCTGGTCAAGCGCTATACGCGAGTGCCGATCCTGTTTCTCTGCCACCACATCATCCCGCCCGATGGCGGCCCCTTTGACTTGACCCTGGCCCGCACGGTTCTGAGTCGAGGCGATGAGTTTATCGTCCTCTCGGAGAGCGACTACGCTGACTTGCGCCGTGCCCTGCCAGAGGCCCGCATCCACTTGACGATGTTGCCCAACTATGAAGCCCTGAGCCAGGATGCACCGCCGCCAGACGAGGCCCGTCGCCAACTGGGCTACCAGGCCGACGACAACTTGGTTCTCTTTTTTGGTTTCGTGCGGCGCTACAAGGGTCTAGGCCACCTGCTGCGAGCGCTGGCCCACCTTCCGGAAGATCTCAAGATCAAGCTGCTGGTTGTCGGCGAGTTCTGGGAATCAGAGAACGGCTACCAGACGGCGGCAGAGCGGTTAGGTATTGCCCACCGCGTCCGGATGTTGAACCGCTACATACCCAACGAGGAGGTGGGCCTCTACTTCTCAGCGGCTGACGTGGTGGTCCTGCCCTACTTGGAAGCCACTCAGAGTGCTGTGGCCCAACTTGCATTTGGTTTTGGGGTGCCGGTGATCACCACCAGAGTCGGTGGTTTGCCAGAGGTGGTCCAGGATGGAAAACTGGGCCTGCTCGTGCCGCCTGGGGACGACGAGGCCCTGGCCCAGGCAATTGCTCACTACTTTGGCCAAGGGATGGGGCCCGTCTTCCGGGAAAGGATCCGCGCCGAACGGGACATCTTTTCCTGGGAACGGTTGGTGACGCATATCGAACAGGTCTTTGGGGATGTGGCGTGAAGCTGCTCTTTCTGCTCACCCAAAGCCTGGACTATCCCTCGGGGCTGGGACGCTACTGGCCACTGGCCAAGGAACTGGTCCGGCTGGGACACCAGGTCCAGGTGGCCGCCCTGCACCCGGCTCTGGCTTCCACATCCGCCCGAACCTTTCACCACGAGGGCGTAGTGGTGCGCTATGTCGGTCCGATGCACGTCCGGCAAGTGGGGCATGAACGGGAGTACTATGGCCCCCTGGGTCTGGGGCGGGCTGTTATGCAAGGGACCTGGGGGTTAAGTTGGCAGGCACTCCTGGGCGACGCTGATGCGATCCACATCTGCAAACCCCATCCCATGAATGGTCTGGCTGGGCTGTTGGGCCGGTCGTTGCGCGGCCGAAGGCTCTACCTGGACTGTGATGACTTTGAGGCCGAGTCAAATCGCTACAGCAGCAACCAACCGGGGCGCTGGAACTGGCAAAAGCGCGTGGTCGCCTTCTGGGAAGATGGACTGCCTCGCTTTGCCCAAGGCATTACCGTCAACACTCGATTCACTCAGCGGCGTTTGGAGCGGTTGGGCTATCCGCCAGGGCAGATCATCTACGTGCCCAATGGCATAGACCGCGAGCGCTTTGCCAACCTGGACCCGGCCCGGGCCATGGGTCTGCGCGCTGAACTTGGTCTAGCCGACCCAGTCGGCGATAGAGCGGTCCGGGCCAGCGTCATCCTCTACGTGGGCAGCCTCAGCAGCCCCAGCCATCCCCTGGATCTACTGCTGGGTGCTTTCGCCCAGGTGACAGCGGTACATCCCCAAGCGCGGTTGCTCATCGTCGGCGGCGGCGAGGACTATGCCACGATTCGGCAGCAGGTGCAGGCGATGGGCCTGGCGCGACGGGTGATCATGACCGGCCGCGTGGACCCACAGCAGATCCCCGACTACTATCTATTGGGCGACCTCTCGGTGGACCCAGTGCGCGATGATCCGACGGCCCGGGCCCGGTCTCCACTCAAGCTATTCGAGAGCATGGCCACCGGTACACCGGTGCTGACCAGCGCGGTGGGCGACCGTCGCGAGCACCTGGGGAATGGCCAAGCCGGACTGCTGGTGTCCCCTGGCTCCACTGAGGCGCTGGCCGAGGGCCTGTTAGCCTTGTTGGACAACCCCGACCTTTGCCAGGCGATGGGCAGGCGGGGTCAGGAGTTGGCAGAGCAGTACTT
>CBDUWJ010000374.1:0-3344 GCA_965370895.1 uncultured Anaerolineae bacterium
CTCAGGCGGCTGCCGGGGCGCAGCCAGTGGGCCAGCAGGCGCAGGGCTTTGGCCTTGTCGCGTGCGTGTGCCAGGGCGTTGCGGCCCACGATGGCGTCGAAACGCACATCAGCCTCGCCGCGCAGGGCCAGCAGCTCGGGCAACTCCTCGAGGCCGCCGATAAGGACCGTCGGGCGCTCAACTCTCGGCAACCGTGCGGCCTGCTGACGCAGTCCTTCCCCCTCCTCCCGGTCCCAGGCCAGCGCCCAGGTCCCGCCCTCTGGGGCACGCCTGAGGATCTCCCAGGTCAGCAGCCCGGAACCCGCGTTGACGTCTAGCACCACGTGGTGGCGTTGCAGCTCGGCGGCGTCCAGCACCCGGTCGCGGATGCGGCCCAGTCGCTCGCCGGCATTACCGATGGTCCGTTGCAGCCAACGCTCGTAGGTGCGCTCGCCACTGGCAAAGGTCAGGATCTCCGGATGCCCCCCACCCTCCACCATGGCTGCCAGTTGGGCTTCGCGGCGGCGGGCAACCTGGTCGCGGATGCCCCGCTCGTAGCCCTGGTCGCTCGGTTGGTAGAAGGTCCTGCCCTGAAGGGCGTCAGGCAGGTACTGTTGGGCGATCCAGTGCTCGCGGTAAGCGTGGGGATAGAGGTAGCCCTGGCCGTGACCAAAGCCTTCACTGTCACGGCTCGCGTCCTTGAGATGGGTGGGGACCTCGCCTTCCTGCTCCCGTTCCACCAGTGTCAAAGCATCAAAGAAGGCCAGCGTCGAATTGGACTTGGGGGCTGTGGCCAGGTACAGCGCTGCTTCGGCCAGGTGGAAGCGGCCCTCGGGCAGGCCGACGCGGTCAAAGGCTTCGGCGCAGGCGGTCACCACCCGGATGGTACTGGGATCGGCCAGTCCCACATCCTCACCGGCAAAGATCAACATGCGGCGGAAGAGAAAGCGGGGATCCTCGCCAGCGTAGACCATTTTGGCCAGCCAGTAGAGCGCCGCGTCAGGGTCGGAACCGCGCAAGGACTTGATGAAGGCGCTGATGGTGTCATAGTGGTAATCGCCGTCCTTGTCGTAGAGCACCGCTCGGCGTTGGATGCTCTCCTCGGCCACAGCCAAGTCGATGGCGATGGTGCCACCCCCGTCAGGAGGCGTGGTCTCGACCGCCAGCTCCAGGGCGTTGAGCACGCCCCGGGCATCGCCATTGGCCACGTCGACCAGGTGGGCCAGGGCATCATCATCGATCTCCACTTGAAGCTTGCCATAGCCCCGCTCCAGGTCAGCCAGGGTATTGTGGGCGATGGCGTACAGGTCCGCCTTCGTCAGGGACCGGAACTGGAAGATGCGGCTGCGGCTGACCAGGGGACGATTGACGCTAAAGTAGGGGTTCTCCGTCGTGGCGCCGATGAGGATAACGGTGCCGTTTTCGACCCAGGGCAGCAGAGCATCCTGCTGGGCCTTGTTCCAGCGGTGCACTTCGTCCACAAAGAGAATAGTCCGCTGGCCATGCAGGGCGCGCCGCTCCTGGGCCTCCTTGGTCACACGCCGGATGTCGGCCACGCCGGTCAGCACCGCGTTGAGGATCTCAAAGTGGCCGAGGGTGGTCCTGGCGATGACCATCGCCAGCGTGGTCTTGCCCGTACCGGGCGGTCCGTAGAAAATGACGGAGGAGAGTTGGTCGGCCTGGATGGCGCGGCGCAGCAGCCGCCCCGCGCCGACGATGTGCTCCTGGCCGACGAACTCGTCCAGCGTGCGGGGGCGCATGCGGGCGGCCAGGGGCGCTTCTCGTTCGATCTGTTCTCGGCGGGCGTGGTCGAATAGTTCCATGCCCGCATTTTAGCGGAAGACGGGCGTTCGGTCAATTGCGAGGGCCAAAGGCGGGTAGGGATACCCGCCCTACTGGAGCCGGGTCACAGTCTGCGCATGGTGGGGCGGCGGATTGTGATCCGCCACGAGCCAGGGCCAAAGGTGGGTAGGGAGACCCGCCCTACTGGAAGCGGGCCGCTGTCTGCACATGGTGGGGCGGCGGATTGTGATCCGCCGCGAGCATTGGGCATGGGAAGCACGCCATTGTCCGAGCATGGTGGGGCGGCGGATTGTGATCCACCGCGAGCATTGGGCTTAGGTGAGGCGCGGGCCTCACACCGGCATATTGCCGTGCTTCTTGGCCGGCACATGGACGGCTTTGTCTCTTAGCAGATGCAGCGCCGCAATCAGGCGAGGGCGGGTCTCGCTTGGTCTGATCACGTCGTCGATGTGGCCGCTGGCTGCGGCTGTGTAGGGCTTGCCGAACTTTTCCTGGAATTCGGCCACCAGTTGGAGGTGCAGAGCCCCTGGATCGGCCGCCCCCTTGAGAGCCCTGCCATGTAGGATCTCCACCGCCCCCTCAGCGCCCATCACGGCGATCTCGGCCGTCGGCCAAGCCAGGCACAGGTCAGTACGAATGTACTTGCTGCTCATGACGATGTAGGCCCCGCCATAGGCCTTGCGGGTGACGATGCTGATCTTGGGCACCGTCGCCTCGGAATAGGCATAGACGATCTTGGCCCCGTGACGGATGATGCCGCCATGCTCCTGTCCGACCCCAGGCAGGAACCCAGGCGAGTCCACAAAGGTGATAAGGGGAATGTTGAAGCAATCGCAAAAGCGCACAAATCGAGCGATCTTGTCCGAGGCGTCGATGTCGATCACCCCCGCCAGGTGGAGCGGCTGCTGCGCCACCACGCCTACCACTGCCCCGTCCAACCGGGCAAACCCCACGATGGCGTTGGGGGCAAAGGTTGCGTGCACCTCTAGGAAGCTCCCCTGGTCGAACACCCCCTCAATGACGTGGTGCATGTCGTAGGGCAACGTGGGATCGTCGGGGATCAACGTGTCGAGGCCAGGGTCCATGCGCCCTGGATCGTCATCGGGAGTCACGAAGGGCGGATTCTCGACGTTGTTGCTGGGCAGGTAGCTCAGGAGCCGCCGCGTGATGGCCAGCGCCTCCGCCTCGTCGGCGGCGGAAAAGTGGGCCACGCCGCTGATGCGGTTGTGGGTCTCGGCGCCGCCCAGCGTCTCCAGGTCCACTTCCTCGCCGGTCACGGTGCGGATCACGTCCGGGCCGGTGATGAACATGTGGCTGATCTGCCGGGTCATGATCACAAAGTCGGTCAGTCCTGGCGAATAGACCGAGCCCCCGGCGCAGGGCCCCAGCATGACGCTGATCTGGGGGATCACACCGCTGGCCTGGGTGTTGCGCCAGAAGAGCTCGGCGTATCCTGCCAGGCCGTAGATGCCCTCCTGGATGCGAGCGCCTACCGAGTCGTTCAGGCCGATCACCGGCAGGCCACCCTGCAAGGCCAGGTCCATCACCTGGCTGACCTTCAT
>CBDUWJ010000375.1:0-3338 GCA_965370895.1 uncultured Anaerolineae bacterium
GTAAGGACCGTGTTTTCCCTCAGCCACAGCCAGTTGTGGACTGCGTGCCAGGCGACCAGCGCCGCGATCAACAGCGCCGGACCAAAACGGCTGAGCTTGTGCAAACGTGTTTTCTGGAGCGCGCGTTGTTGTTCAGGTGACGCAACAGGCATCCGTCTCTCCACCAGCCATGATCTGACCCATCCCAACCGGACGGACCTCTAGCCATTGTCAGTAGACCTCAACAAGGGCTTCGCGTGGGCGCTTTATCACCTGGACACGCACAAGTGCGCACCACGCGCGACTCAGACAGCCAATCCGAACGAGTGTTGAGATGTACTGATTATACTTGCGGACCAGCAGCATGTCAACGCGGACTTGTACCCAGTCCGCCACCACTGATATTCACCAGGCACCGCCCGCGTCCCCAAAGCCGGCGCATGAGACAGGCGATATGTATGCCGTTCGGGGGCTATCGACCGACCCAGTTGACCAAAAGCCAGATCGGTGATATGCTAGACGCATGTCTAGCCCAGCAGCAGAAGGGAGTAGGTCCCCAGGACCCCCCATGGCGGAGCCTGGCCGGAAGGAACCCTGGTTCCTGCGTCTGGCACCATGGTTGCTGATCGGGGGATTGGTCCTCTTTCACGCGGCAAACAACTGGATTTGGCTAAGCGAAAACGTGACGTTGACCGGTTGGGACAAACCGCGCCACCTGGCGCACAGCCTCAACTACGCAAGGATGCTCAACCCCGTCACAATCCAGTCACTCTTTGAGGTCATGGTCAGCGATCCAGTACGCCCCCCCCTCTTCCCCTCTTCGGCTGCGCCGCTGTACTGGCTCTTTGGCTGGTCGACCGACATCGCCGCCATGGTCAACGTGGTCTACATGGCCATACTCCTGGCGGCGACTTGTGGCATCGGGTGGCAGTGGGGCAGGCGCCGCCTAGGTCTGGTGAGCGTGGTCCTACTGGCCTGCTTTCCCATGTTCTATGCCATGTCGCGGCATTTCTACCTGGAGTTCGCCCTGACGGCAATGGTCGCCCTGACCGTGTTCCTGCTGCTGGCAACGGACAGCTTTCAGCGACGGGGCATCACATTGCTCTTCGGACTGAGCTTGGGCCTGGGCCTGCTCACCAAGCGGACCTTTGCCGTGTTTGTCATCGGGCCGGTGATCATCGCCATCCTCGCCGCTGGCCTACTCCCGGCGCTGTGGCAGCGTGTGCAGCAGCGGCCCCGAATGCACTGGAAGATGGCCTGCCTGGCGATTCTTGGGGGCTTGATGTTGGCGGCGGTCTGGTACCTACCGAATCGGGAGACGGTACAGACCCTGATCCTGGGCGATGCACTCCTTTTCATCTGGTGGGCGCTGGCAGCATTGGCCATCTACTTTGTCGCCCTGCCCTCAGCCCCCCTATCGAACGCTCTCTCGGCCTTTTTTCTGGCAGGGGCGCTGGCCTCCACCTGGTACCTCGCTCGCATCGAGTTTGTGCAGCGCATGGCCCTCTATGGCTACGGTGTGAACGATCCCCGAGGGCGGGCCCTGCAATTGGACAGACTTACCACCTACCTGTACTACGTGCGCAAACTGGGAAATGAGCACCTGTCATTCGTTCTCTTTGGCCTGCTGGTGGCTACCCTGGTTGTGGCCGTGGTAGTAGCCCTGCGCCGTCAGGGATCAGTGCGTCGAGCTCTTCGTCAAGTCCAGGTCGAGGCCTGGGTGGTCATGGCCTGGATCGCTGGCGCGTACGTTCTTCTTACGTTTTCCATCTACCAGGAAACGCGGGCGTTCACGCCCGTGCTGCCGGCGGTGGCGCTGATCTTTGGCGCGGCGTTGCTCAAGCTGCCATGGCGGCGGGTCAGGCTGGGTTTGTTTGGCCTGGCGCTGCTGTTTGGCGTTTTGCAGTTTTTTGTCCTGTCCTACGAATCGGTCAACCGGCTGCTGCCGCCCAAGGCTTTTTCCCTGCCCTTCTGGGGCGAGACCAGCCTGCTCGCCCAGGGGGCCTACCTCGAGCTGCCAGACGAAGGCCCCACGGACCGTGGCTACTGGATCCAGCCGGACGTACTACGGCGCATGGAAGAACAGCGCGAGGCACTTGGGGCCGAATCGCTCAGCTTGGGCCTGCTGGCCCGCACCAGGCAGATGAACTCCGGAGTCTTCATCTACCTGATACTGGCCGAACATCCCCACCTGCGGGTGGAAAGCCTTGTCACCAGCCTGGACGAGACCCTGCCTGACCGCGGCCTCTTGGCCCACGATTACGTGTTGGTTAAGCGCGTCAACGTGGGCCTGGACCCCCCACAGGAACAGGCCATCCAGGCCATCCTCGACGGTTCATCGCGTCTCTTTGGCCAGGCCTTTGAGCTGGAGACCAGCTATCGGCTGCCTGACGGCGATTCCGTCTATCTCTACCGGCAGCGCTTCCGTCTGCCCGCCGATTATCCGGTGGAATACATCGCCCGGCTGGCCGAGGATCTCGGGGCGCGATCGCGGGCCGGGGACGCAATCTTGCTTACCCCCCCAGAGCTGGCGGGCCCCTTTATTGCCCATTACTCCGGCCCAGCCGAGATCTATCTAGCACCGGAGCAGGAGGAACTTGCCGAAATCGCTGCCCAGCATCGGCGACTATTCCTGGTCCTGGGAGATGCGGCGGCACATGACGCGACAGGGGACATCCAGGATTGGGCACGGGGCTGGCTGACTCAGCACGGCTTTTTGGCAGCCCACGAGTGGTCCGACAGCCTGCAGGTGCTGACCTACGGCACGGCAGCGACCACACCCGCCACTGGACCGGCAGTCGAGGTGCGCGCCACGCTGGGCGATCAGATCGAATTGGTAGGCTACGACCTGCCAGCCATGTCCTGGCGTCCGAGCGACATCGCGACGCTAACGCTGTTCTGGCGGAAGCAGGGGGTGGTAAGCGAAGACTATAACGTCTTTGTGCACCTGCTTGATAGGAGCGGGCAGCTTGTGGCCCAGACGGATTCGCCGCCAGTGGGTGGCGCGCGGCCGACGAGTGGTTGGCAGGAGGGCGAGACGATCGTCGATCGCCACGGTCTGCCCTTGCCCGATATGCTGCTGCCTAGCGACCTGCCGCCGGGCGACGAGTACGAGCTGCGCGTGGGGATGTACCTGCCGGCGACGGGGGAACGGCTTCCGGTGCGGGATTCGGATGGGGGATCCCTCGGCGACAGCATCGTGCTGGGCTTGGTGACAGTGGCACCGCCGTAGCGCTGAGAGCGCGCAGAGGCGCGGCTGAAAGCGCGTGGAGGCGCGGTTGAAAGCGCGTGGAGGCGCGGTTGAAAGCGCGTGGAGGCGCGGTTGTAAGCGCGTGGAGGCGCGGCTCATCAGTACGGAG
>CBDUWJ010000376.1:0-3333 GCA_965370895.1 uncultured Anaerolineae bacterium
TTCATGGGGGCATTATACCACAGGCTGGCGTTGTTGGGTAGCTGCTCCCCCGCTCCTGCCCCCGCGGGTGTAGTTCAACTTTCTGGGTGACTTGCCACCCATCATCTGTCATCCTGAGCCGAAGCTGCTCCGGAGTGCAGCGGAGGAGTAGCGGAGGCGAAGGATCTCGCTCCTGACCAGCCGAGATGCTTCACTGCGCTGCGCTCCGTTCAGCATGACAAGCTTCTGGGGGGGCCACGCTGCAATCATCTGTCCGACAGGTTATGGCATCCAGAAACCTGAAACACACCCGCCCCCGCTGGTCAACGGAGGTCGGTGACTTGCCTGTCCGCGCCATAGGATCGCGGACTCTCAGTCGACCGCCAACCGCACTCTCCAGAGTCCTATCGGGGCAGTCATATGACACATTTCGTGACAGGGGTCACTGGCGCATATGACAGCCGGGACGTTATACTCTTCCGGTTGGGCCGGAGGTCTCGGCAGGACGGAAGAATGATGGCGGGTCTATCGAGAGTATGTTGAGAACACGCTGGCAAAAGGTAATCATTGACCTGTGGCGGAACCGGGCACGGACACTAATCGTCGCCCTGGCCGTGGCGGTGGGCGTCTATGCTGTGGGCGTGGTGGTCAATGTGGGCGAGATCCTGGTGCGCGAGTACGAAGGCAACCAGGCTGCCGCTCTAACGGCTTCGGCGATCATCCACACGGCACCCTTTGACGACGAGTTGGCCCAGCGGATCGCCGAGATCCCCGGGGTGGCGGCTGCCGAGGGGCGGAACGATGTGCGCACCCGGGTGCAGACCATCGCCGGCTCGCCCTCTGGCGACCTGCGTGACCTCGTTCTGGTGGCCATCCCCGATTTTGAACGCATGCAGGTGGATGCTATCACGCCCCTGGATGGGACCTGGCCGCCTGGCAAACGGGAGATCATCCTGGAGCGCCTCTCCGTCGACTATCTTGGGGCCGGGCTCGGCGACACGATCACGGTGGAACTGGACACCGGCGAGATCAAATCCCTGACGGTCGTGGGCATCGCCCATGATGCGCAGCAGCTCAGCCCCGGCATCACCGACGAGGCCCATGGCTACATGACGCCCGAGACGATGGACAGCCTGGGCCGGGGCGAAACGTACACGGAGATGCGCATCCGCGTGGCTGATCATGCCGGGGACAAGGCCCACATTCAGGCCATCGTCGAGCAGGTAGAAGAGCAGCTCGAGCGTACGGGACGCCAGGTGTGGAGCCGGAGGATCATCACCGACAGCCTCGCCGGGCCGTTCATCGATACCATTGTACTCATCCTTTCCACCTTTGGCCTGCTCATCTTGTTGCTGTCCGGCTTTCTGGTGGTCAATGCTATCACGGCCCTGATCAGCCAGCAGGTGCCCCAGATTGGTGTGATGAAGCTGATCGGCGCCCGGCGCCTCCAGATCATGGGCATGTATATCCTTATGGTCTCGGTCTATGGCGTCCTGGCCATTCTCGTGGGCATTCCGCTGGCCATCGTGACGGCGCGCTTGCTGATGCAATTGCTGGTGGAGGGGCTGCTCAACGTCGTACCCCATAGCTATGCGGTGCCTGTCTCCCTCATTGCCGTACAGGCGGCCATCGGTCTGTTGCTGCCTGTGTTTGCCGGGCTGGTGCCGGTGCTCAAGGGCACGCGGATTACAACCCACAAGGCCTTGAATGACGTGGGCATGCAGGCCAGCGTCAATGGTGAGGGACTGGTCGAACGGGTGCTGGCCAAACTGCAAAGTCTCAAGTCGGTGCAACGCCCGGTGGTCCTGGCGGTCCGCAACACCCTGCGCCACAAGGGACGGCTGGCGCAGACTTTGGTCGTGCTCGTTGTTGGTACGGCGCTGTTTATCTCGGTGTTGAGTGTCTGGTCCTCGGTGGATGCCACCCTGGAAGATTTCATGCGCTACCACCGCTACGACGTCTCCCTGGGTCTGGAGCGACCCTATCGCATCCAACGCCTGGAACAGGCCGCGCGACAGGTGCCCGGGGTCGTGGACGTGGAGGGCTGGTCCGTGGGCGGGGCGACCCGGCTGCGCCCCGATGGCAGCGAGAGCGAGGCGATCCAGGTTGTAGCCGTGCCCGCTGGCACGCAGTTTATGGCCCCCGAGGTCTCTGAGGGACGCTGGCTGCCAGGGCCGGGCCAGCAGGCTATCGTGGTGAACTCTGACACTCTGGAGGAGGAACCCGACATTCACGTCGGGGACGAGGTGGTGCTGGACATTGGCGGGCGGGAAGCGGCCTGGCTCGTGGCCGGCATCGTGCCCACCGAATCCAGGGGGCCGGCCATCTATATGGACCTCGACGATTATGGCTATGTCACGCGCACACCCGGGCAGGCTACGCACCTGCAGGTCATCACCGGGCGGCACGACGCCGCGGCCCAGCGGGAGATGGAACTCGCCCTGCTGGAGCATTTTGAGTCGCAGGGATTCGAGGTCCGCAGCACCGAGACGACACAGGCTGTCAACGCGGGAAACGAGGTGATGTTTACCGTCGTAGTTGGCTTTCTGATTCTGATGGCTGTGCTTCTGGCGGCCGTGGGCGGCCTGGGTCTGACGACTACCATGAGCATCAACGTGCTGGAGCGCGTGCGCGAAATCGGCGTGCTGCGGGCCATTGGGGCCTCCAATCTGTCGGTGCGCAAGATTGTGTTGCTGGAAGGCCTGGCCATTGGCATCACTAGCTGGCTGCTGGGTACGCTGCTGTCGCTGCCCCTCAGCACCTTGATGAGCGACCAGGTGGGATTGGCCTTGATCAAGGTGCCGCTGAGCTTCCAGTACTCGATCGTTGCCGCCGTGGCCTGGTTCTTTGTGCTGCAGCTCGTGGCTGTGGTGGCCAGCCTGGGTCCCGCGCGCAACGCCGTGCGGCTGACGATCCGGGAAGTGCTGGCCTATGAGTGAGGCGCGGGATGGGGGCGGGGATTGGAGATTGGATATTGGAGATTGGGGACTGGGATTGACGGCTGGCGCGTTGGTTGCGCAAACAAGACGGAACTGTCAGTGCGCCGAGGTACCACTTCGGAGCCTGGGCTACCAATGACAGGTTCAGGTGTCATTCCACATAGAGTGGCGGCACGCGCCATGGATGAGCTACTTATGACATCGATCCTGTCACTGCGAGCGTTAGCGAAGCAGTCTCCACTGGGCAGTTGGGGATTGCTTCGTCGGCCTGCGGCCTCCTCGCAATGACAGGTTCGGGTGTCATTCCACATAGAGTGGCGGCACATGCCATGGATGAGCGAGCAATGACAGAGGCCGATTTGTTTCCTACTAGCATAGAATAGAGGATTGAGAGTGTTGCGACGATTCTTCAGAA
>CBDUWJ010000377.1:0-3326 GCA_965370895.1 uncultured Anaerolineae bacterium
CTTGGGCTTTACTGTCCGCCTGGACAAGGGAGACTTTGTAGGACAAGAAGCCCTGTTGGCACAAATGGCAAAGGGGACACAGCGCAAGCTATGCTGCCTGACCCTGACCGATCCCGCCCAGATACCGATTGGCAAGGAGCCTATCCGTCTCAGGGGCAAGGACGACGTGGTCGGCTGGGTAACGTCCGCCGGGTACGGCTACGCGATAGGCAAGAGCATAACCTACAGCTACCTGCCACTGGACCTCGCAGAACCGGGCAGGCTGCTGGATGTCGAAATCTTGGGTGAACGCATTGACGCCATGGTGGAACGCGAGCCATTGTGGGATCCCCGGGGTGCACGGGTCAAGGGGTGATCGTTTCTCCTGAACCTCGCGCTTGACAACGATAGAGAATCATGGTATACTGTTGCAGACGTCTAGACGTCATGGTGTCCAGATGACTGAATGTCTATCGATGGACCAGGTGCTACTCAGAGGAACGTCTGGCCGAGAGGACATGGAGCCAATGGTGTCAGCACCAAATGCAGGAAAAGCAATAACCGCTTCCGAGTCGTGGGCTGTGAACGACACAACCACCCCGCTGTCCGGGATCTCGGGAGTCCCCCTCTACGTCCAAATCAGAGAATCGTTGCGGGCCAAGATCACCGCTGGATTGTCCAAGTCCGGGCAGAGAATCCCGTCAGAAGAGGATCTGGCCGGGCAGTTCGGTGTGAGCCGCGTGACGGTCAGGCAGGCCATCGGCGATCTGATCGACGATGGCCTGCTCTATCGAAGGCACGGCAAAGGAACCTTTGTCGCCCTCGCCCCCATCAATCGCGACCATACCCGGCTGACCGATTTCTCCGAAGACCCCTCCGTTGAAGGCATGGAGGTCCAGTTGCAGATTCTGAACAACGAGATTGTGCCTGCCCAGCCAAAGATAGCCCAGGCACTGGCCTTGCGGGAAGGCGATCCGGTAGTCCGGGTTGAGAGCCTTCGAACAGTAGATGGAGAACCTGTGACCCTGTACTGTGAGTATGTATCAGAGCGGCTTTTCCCCAAGTTGTTGGAGAAAGAGCTTGGTTCGTGCTCGCTTTGGACACTCCTTGAGCGCCATGGTCTGAAAGTGGAGCGTGCCGTCGAAAAACTCGAAGCCCGCCTTGCGGACCAGGCCAGTGCCCGCGTACTGCAAGTGGAAGAGGGAACCCCAATTCTCCACAAGGAGAAAACCATCTTTTCCAAAGGTGGCACCCCCCTGGAATACCAGGAGTGTGACAATCGCGGCGACAAGTACACGTGCACGGTCGTACTGCGCCGGTAGCCAGTGCTGGTAGATTGGTAGTCCGAGTTGAGGGGACAATGATCGAGAGTCCGGTGGAACGATTGGTCAAGACGCATCCTGACCTGGAGGTCTGGTGGGATTCGTCGCCCCTGGTCTACGAAACGTGGGTTCAGAAGATGCTGGACGCCACCGAGCCGGGCAGGAAGCCGAACCTGGAGGAGCAGCTCCGGCGGCTCTACAACGCCGAGGATCCGACCAGCAGCGTCTTTCGCGGCTGTACGACCAATCCCCCCCTATCGCTGAAGGCAGTCCAGAGCGAGCCCGAGTTTTGGAACGAGTGGATAGACGACCTGATCCGGTCCCACCCCGACCTGGACGAAAAGGAGCTGACCTGGCTGACCTACAAAGAGGTTGTCAAGCGCGGCGCTGAGAGATACATGCCCATCTACGAAGCATCAAAGGGGCGGTTCGGCTGGATCTCCGGCCAGTTGGATCCCCGCCTGCTCACCGAGACGGAGCAGATGGTCACGGATGCCGAAGAACTGAGATCTTTGAGTCCCAACGTGATGATCAAGGTGCCGGCCAGCATGGAGGGCGTCGAGGTGGTCAAGATCCTGACCTCCAAGGCCATCTCGACCAACGCCACGGTCTGCTTTACGCTGCCCCAGATCATGGCTGTGGCCAACGCGGCGATGCAGGGGGTCGAGATCGCCGAGAAAAACGGCGTGGACCTGAGCCGCTGGCGCGCCGTCATCACCGTCATGATCGGGCGCCTGACGGAGCGCCAAGCGCTGGTGGAGCAGGCAGAACGGCGGGGCATCACCATGTCCTGGCGGGACCGGCACTGGTACGGCGTCGCCCTCATCCGGCGCGCCTACCGACTCTTGAGGGAGGGCGGCTATGTCAGCAAGCTGCTCATCTGCTCCATGCGGCGCGGGCCGCTGGTGGCGGGCAAGCCCCGCTTCTGGGATGTTGAAAAGACGGCCGGCGGGGCCATCGTCTACACCATGCCGCCTTACGTGCTGGAGCCCCTCTTTGAGATGGACGACGGTCTGGTCTTCCGCTCCCAGATCGAGGAGGCTGTGCCCCAGGAGGTGATGGACAAAGCGCTAAGAATCCCCTACTGCATCCAGGCCTACGACCCCAACGGGTTGGCCCTGGAGCAGTTCAACGACCACCCCGCCACGCTCTATACTGCCGAGGCTTTCACGAGGGGGAGCGCCGGCCTGGAAGAGTACGTCGGCAGGCGCATGTCCCTCGCCGGGAAATCGTAGGACAAGATCTCCGAGGTTTGCGCATGGCTACAGTGGTTTTCACAGTGGAATTGGCGTCGGTGCTGAACCCAGACTCTTCTTTGATAGCTTCAGAGGTCTGATCTGGAGAAAAAGAAAGGAGGTGGCGAACAGAAACCAAACGGACTTGAAGTGACTTGGGGGCGAACCGCCCCTGCCTGGGGGCACTGAGCCACCCATACAAAAAACGAGGAGGAAAAGAAATGTTCAAGAAATCTGCAAGATGGGCCATGTTGTTGATCATGGTGCTCTCTGTCATCCTGTCGGCCTGCGGCACGACGCCGGCGCCGACCAAGGAGGCTGCCCCAGAGCCGACCAAGGAGGCTGCCCCAGAGCCGACCAAGGAAGCGCCGGCGCCCACCGAAGCGCCAGCAGCGGCCGGGTGCCCGGCCTCCACGGTGGCCGACCCGATGGGCCTGGAAGGCGAATACCCGTTCCAGTTCGAGCTGGCCGAGTTTGAAAAGAAGGCCGGCTGTGAGCTGGTCTACAGCGAGAACCCGGACATTGCCGAGTTGAACGCCGAACTGAATGGCGCGGATGCGGATTTGCCGCCCGTTGCAGAGCGGCTACCCTCAGAACCGCTGGTCATCCAGCCCTACATCGAAATCGGCAAATACGGCGGCCGTCTGCGCGGCATTTCCAAATCGCCCGAAAGCGGCACGTCGGACTTTCTGAGCACCCGTCACGTGAACCTGTTCCGCATGAGCGACGACCTGCTGACCATCGTCCCTGAAGTCGCCAAGAGCTGGGAATTCAACGACGACTTCACCGA
>CBDUWJ010000378.1:0-3324 GCA_965370895.1 uncultured Anaerolineae bacterium
ATCAAGGGTGTGCAAGGCGAAAACGTGGGCGCGACTGTGAAACACTATGTCTGCAACGACAGCGAATTCGAGCGCCATACGATCAGTTCGGAGGTCGGCGAACGCGCCCTGCGCGAGATCTACCTGCCCCCCTTCAAAGCGGCCGTGCAAGAAGCTGGAACCTGGGCTGTGATGGCCGCCTACAACAAGATCAACGGCGTCTTTGCCAGCGAAAACCCCACCACCCTCATCGACATTCTGCGAAAGGAGTGGGGTTTTGACGGCATTGTCATGTCCGACTGGTACGGCACCAATAGCACGGCCGAGGCCGTCACCAGCGGCCTCGACCTGGAAATGCCCGGTCCCCCCGCCTGGCGCGGCGCCAAGCTGCTGGCGGCCGTGCAGAACGGTGAAGTGGAAGGTACCGCCATCGATGATAGCGCGCGCCGCCTGTTGCGACTCATCCTCAGATCCGGCGCGTACGACAATCCGCAGAACCCGCCGGAGCAGGCCATCGATAGATCGGAACACCGCGCCCTCGCCCGCCGCGCCGCCGCCGAAGGCATCGTGCTGCTCAAGAACGACGACGGCGTCCTGCCCCTGGACTTGGAAAAGATCCAGACCCTGGCCATCATCGGTCCCAACGCCAAAGCCGCGCAGATTTCCGGTGGTGGCAGCGCCCGCGTCAACCCCCATTACGCCGTCACCCCCTACCAGGGCATCGCGGACAAAGTGGGCGACGCTGTGCAGATCGGCTACGAACTGGGCTGCACCAATCACAAGATGCTGCCCCTGTTCGATCTGAGTTGGTTTGGCGCAGAGGGCCTGACCATCGAGTACTTTGACAACCTGGAACTCTCGGGCGAACCGGCCTGGACAACCCTGGCCGGCACCCCCGAACTGATGTGGTCAGACGAGCTACCAGAGGCGGTCGACGTGGAGGCGTTCTCCGCGCGGTTCACGGGCAGCCTAACCGTGCCCGAATCGGGTCTGTACGGCTTTAGCCTGAGCAGCGCCGGTGTGAGCCGCCTGACGCTTGATGGCCGGCAGATCATCGACAACTGGACAGAGCAAACGCCGGGCGATACTTTTTTTGGCGCCGGCAGCGCCGAGGTGCGCGCCGAAACGGAGCTGGTCGCCGGGCAGGTTTACGATTTCAAGCTGGACTATAGCAAAGCAAGCGCCATGCTCCTGGCCGGGCTGCGCCTGGGCTGCCTGCCGCCGGTCGCCCCCGATTCCATCGAAAGGGCCGCTGCTCTGGCCGCGAAATCTGACGTTGCGCTGGTCTTTGTCGGTCTCAACCTCGAGTGGGAGAGTGAGGGCTTTGACCGGCCCGACATGGAGCTGGCGGGCGAACAGGTGGCGCTGATCAAAGCCGTGGCCGCGGCCAATCCAAACACGATTGTTATCATCAACACCGGGTCGCCCGTTACGATGAACTGGCTGGACAGGGTCGCCGGGGTCATGCAGGCCTGGTATCCGGGCCAGGAATGCGGCAACGCCATCGCTGACCTGCTATTTGGCGACGTGAATCCTTCGGGCAAGCTGCCCCAAACCTTTCCGGTGCGGCTGGAGGATAATCCCGCCTTCATCAACTACCCCGGCGAGAATGGCAAAGTGACCTATGGTGAGGGCCTTTTTGTCGGCTATCGCTACTATGAAAAGAAAAAGATCGCGCCGCTGTTCGCCTTTGGCTTTGGGCTTTCCTACACCAGCTTTGCCTACAGCGACTTGCTCCTGAGTCTGACTACCAGGGCCGTGGATCCGGATGCGGAACTGCTGGTATCGGTTGACGTGACCAATACCGGGAACCGCGCCGGACAGGAGATCGTGCAACTGTACGTCAGCGACCCGGACTCCACGCTGGTGCGGCCTGAAAAAGAGCTGAAGGCATTCGCCAAAGTCACGCTGGAACCGGGCGAGACGAAAACGGTCAGATTCAGCCTCGACCGGGAATCGCTGGCCTACTATGATGATCTGGCGCAGGAATGGGTGGCTGAGGCGGGGACGTTTCGCGTCCTGGTTGGCAGCTCATCGGTGGACATCCGGGCCACCGATACCTTTGCCCTGGAGGAGTCCAGCCGCTTTGGCGGCCCGGAGAAAGCGGAGACCGTGCGCCTCAGCCTCGATAGCACCCTGCAGCAGTTGCTGGCCAATAAAGAGGCCAAAGCGATACTGACCGGCCATTTCCCAGACATGCTGGACTCGCCGCAGACGCGCATGGCCATGGGCTTCACACTCGAACAGATCTCTGGCTTTGCGCCGGACGTTTTCACGGACGAGCTCAAGCAGGCGGTTGCCGCTGACTTGGCAATGCTATCGCCAGTAAATGCCGCCGGGCTGCCTGAAGCGCCAGCGCTCAGCCTGTGGCACCGGGTATTGGCCAGATTCATGTCCTGGCGCGCCTAACGGGGCCGGTGACTGGCGCGGTCTCACACACCCGGTCTCTGCTCTCTATTTGCCTGCCACATGATCTCTGCTCTCTATTTGCTCGCCACTGGTCCGTGACCAGTGGCATAGGCGCTGAACTGCCCAGAAACCGCCTGGTCAACCTGAGTACCCTCAGGCGACCAGCCTTGAGCAGGGGAAGGCCAACGTCTGCTTCGTGAAAGGTCACCAGCCATGCCACTCAAAGAAACAAGTCGGAAGCAGCGCGCACCGATTGACGGTGACCCGCGCCTGAGGGTTGGCAGGTGATCTAGCATGCTACCAGCGCCACGTGCAGCAGTGCCTGGTGACGTTTGTTTGCTTCTCGAACCGGCGGAAGATGAAACCGCCCGGTTGGGCGAGTTGCAGACGTACCTCCAGTCGCTTTTCGGCGGGCGTGCCCACGAGCACGTCCACCTGACCTGCCAGAGGTTCGAGCTCCGAGAACAACAGCTCTTGCCCGATGTCATTCAGCACCTGAGCACCAATCTGGCTGCCATCCAACCATTCCCTATCATCGCCAGTTCTTTGGTGGCGATGGAACACCGTTTCTGGCAACTGCGGCTCCTGCGATGGCAGATTCAAGTCTCAAGCGATGTGCGACGCTTTGCGCGGCTCGTGGAGGACGGACTTGAGGCAGCAGGAGCTACTCCGCACTTTTCGTTTGCCTCTGGGTGGGTCCCGACGCTGGTTACAGCCCTGGAAGCGATTCCCAAAGTAGATCTCGATCGTTGTCCGAGTGAACTAGCATTTCCCCAGTATCTTTTTACTGGTCAACGAGTTGTACTGTCCGAGATTGTGGGTCAAAGGCAGTTCAAGCTCTTGGAGACAATTCAACTCAGATTCCGCTGACTTGGACCCACTCCTCACTTGTGGTATAATGTGCCGGTGCCTGGCAACCGGGGCAGGTCCTTGTTC
>CBDUWJ010000379.1:0-3285 GCA_965370895.1 uncultured Anaerolineae bacterium
AAAAGCGCCCTGGCCCTGTCCCCGGTGCAGTGACAGGGGGCCACCTGTTGAACTCCCATTTCTATGAACGCGGCGATAATGCCCTTGATCCGCTGCCGGCTGGCTCCACCCAGGTGAAACCCGCCCACCACCAACTGGACCCCGTCCATGCCAATCTCCTTGGCGCGGGCCACCATCACATCCACACCCGGATGGGCACAGCCGGTGATCACCACCAGCCCCTGTGCCGTCCTCGCCACCAAAGCCTGCTCGACGATGCTGGCTCCCATCTGGCCGGTGCTCCACAGGCCAGGCAAGATCTCCAACGGGCCGCGCACTTGCACCACAGCCACGCCGGTGGCCCGCAACTGCTTCTTGAACCTCGCTGGGAAGGCCCGGGGCACGTAGACAGTGACCTCGCGGTTGACGGCCAGCAGGGCGGCCAGGCCGCCGGTGTGATCGCCATGGATGTGGGAGAGCACGACGATGTCGATGGCCTGGGGATCCAAACCCAGCGCGGCCATGTTCTTGAGCAGCACCGAGCCATCAGCGCCGGTGTCGAACAGCACCGTGTGGCCACCGTATTCCAGCCACGCGGCAAATCCCCACCCGGTCCGAAGGCGGGGCGCCGTCCGTTTGTCGGGGTCGAGGCGATTGTTGTCAAAGATAACGGTGAGGGTCATGGCTTCACCCTCCTCGGGGCGCAGAGGCGTGGCTGTGGACCCAGCCGTGCCAGTTGGCGCAACCGTGCCGGTCGGCGACGGTCTAGGCGTTTCACTGGGCGCCGGCGTCCACGTTACAGCGTGCGTAGCCGTCGCGGTGGGGTCAGAGGGGACCGTGCTCGTCGTGGTGGGTGGCTGAATTACCTCTCGAGCTGTCCTTGGGGTGGCCTGAACGCTGGATGTAGTTGGGAGAGCGACCGGGGACGGTGTCACCTGCTGTCTGCAGCCACAGGCCAGCAACCCGATCAGCGCCAAACCTAAAACAACGACCAATCTGTGGGAGCCCAACATCTGGCCTAGCTCCAGTCGGTACGCCAAGACCTCCGAGGTCGTGCGAACAGGTTCGCCCATGCATTCGCACGACCTTGGAAGTCTCTATGGCTATTTCATCTTGACCAACGCCTGCTCCGCTGCATTGACCAGTTGGTAAGCAATGGGCGAGGCTGTAAGCGCCGGATGGGTGCCCATTTGGAACATGGCGATCTGGTCGGCGTGCATCCGCGTCTGAATCAGGGCGGCGATCAGGTTCACGAACTCGCCGATAGTGTCACCGCAGCAGACCTGGCCACCGATGAGCACGCCAGAGTACTTGCGGAAGATGAGCTTGACCCGCAGCGTCTTGGCTCCTGGCATTCCGCCGGGATGCTTGTCCGTTGACTCGGCCTCGCCGGTCACATAGTCAATCCGGGCCTCTTTGGCTGCGTTCTCCCCGATCCCGGCGATACCCATCGCCAGGCCATTGATTTTGGTGGAAAAGACCCCGATGGAACCTGGGTTCTCGCGCCGCATCTCAAAGAGGTTGGCCCCGGCCACGCGGGCTTCGGCGGTGGCGATGGATGCCAGGCGCAGCGGGCTGGGCTGTCCGGTGAAGAAACTGAACTTCTCGGCGCAGTCGCCGACAGCAAAGATGTCGGGGTCGCTGGTTCGCATGTGGCGGTCCACAGCGACGGCCCCCAGCGGGCCGAGCTCGAGTCCGGCCTCCCTGGCGAGTTCGACGTTGGGCCGCGCGCCGATGCCAAAGATGACCATGTCGGCCTTGAGCTTTTCGCCGGTGTCCAACTCTACATATTCTACCCTTCCGTTCCCCGTGATGGCTTGGGCCCTGGCGTTGGTCCGGACCTGGACGCCCGCTGCGAGCAACGTCTCCTCGGCGCGCACGCACAGGTCCTCGTCAAAGGCCAGGAACAGGCAGTGGGGCAAGAGTTCCACCACGGTGACGTTCAGGTTTTCCCGTTTGCGGCACTCGTCCGCCATCTCCATGCCGATAAAGCCGCCGCCGATGATCACTACATCGTGGGCCCGGCCCAGTTGGTCCGATAGCTCCTGCAAATAGTCCACGTCTTTGCTCAGGGCATAGACGTTCTCCAGGTCCCGCCCGGGTATGGGCGGAATGAGCGGCAGCGAGCCGGTCGCCACCACCAGCTTGCCATAGCCAATGGCTTGACCATCAGCCAGGGTGACGATATGAGCCTCCCGGTCGATGGCCGTGGCTTGGCCCAGGATCAGGTGCGCGCCGTTTCCCGTTACCGCCTTGTCGGGGATCAGGTTCTTCTCCGGCGTACCCAGTGTTCCAAAGATGTAGGGAATGCCACAGGGAACGAGGACCTTCTCTTCTTGCCGGATGAGGGCCAGGCTGGCGTCAGGATAGTGCTTGCTAGCCGTCATCACAACGGGAATGCCAGCGGCACTCCCTCCAATGATCAATGCATCTACGTGCTCCATTGCTACGAAACCTCCATGTCTATTTGGTTCGAAGGTAACTACTCAGCCACCTGCCCGCCGGGCGTTGAAACGCATGGCTGGAACAAGTAACCCACCGAACTGGTCTGCAGTGTATATCGATCCTGAACGCGTTTGAACGCGTTTCTCATCTTAGCCGCCGATTTCAATCGGCGGTCTGCCTGAGTAGCAACGTCCGATTGTGAGTCCGAAGTAGGACCTGATTGTCTAACCATCCCGCCGGCGCCGTCGGCGGCGCCCGCGCCCGCCACCCCGTCCGTCGCGGGGCCTGGAACCCTTGCCCAACCTGCGCCCTGAGACAGTTGTCGTCTGTTTCCTGGCTGCGCGCCGGTCCAGGCCGTACAGTGCATAGTCCGCCAGCCGGGGCACGATTTCGCGCCCAGCCCAGACCAGTGCTGCCCCAACCACCGGCAGCACCCTGGCCCGCAGGGGCGCTGGTGCGATCTGCGTCTTCACCTGGATAACCGCCGGTTCAGGACGCGGGACGGGGACACGGACTGGCGTGGCCTCGGGTTTGGACACCTGCCTGCTGTACACGATCGCTTCCCTGGGGCAGGCGGCCATACACGCCTCACAGTCACGGCACAGCGCGCCGTCCACGGTGGCTTTGCCGTCCACCAGGTAGATAGCGCCTTCAGGGCAGACCTCTACGCACGCGCCGCAGCCGTCGCAGCGTTCTGTATTAATCGCGATCATGTCAGCTCACCTCCTTCCCCACGGTCTGGGGATGGGCTTCAGCCGTCCGCCGTCGTCGTTTCTCCACCGCATTCAGCGGCCGCACCTCCGGTGGCCGTGTAACATACATATTGACCACCGGAAACCCGCCGAAGATCATCTCGATCTC
>CBDUWJ010000380.1:0-3269 GCA_965370895.1 uncultured Anaerolineae bacterium
GCCAGGCTCCAGCCGGTCCTGGATTCCCTAAAGAACATGAAGGAGCTGGGGGTCTGGGTGGAGGTCACCACACTCGTGGTGCCCGACATGAACGATTCGGATGCGGAGTTGAACGATATCGCCCAGTTCATCGCCAATGAGTTGGGTGTGGGTACGCCCTGGCACGTAAGCCGTTTCCATCCAGACTACAAGATGTATGACCGGGGACCGACGCCGTCGACCACCCTTCGCCGTGCCTATGAACTGGGACGGGAGGCGGGGCTGCGCTACGTCTACGTGGGCAACATGCCCAGCAACATGCCGCATGCTCGCTTGGAGGATACGTGTTGTCCCGAGTGTGGCCGGTCCGTCATCACACGGCGGGGCTTCCATGTCACGCAGCGCCACATTCGGGATGGCAAGTGCACTCATTGCGGCACAGTCATCGACGGTGTGGGGATGTAGCAAATGGGCAAATGCGCTAGCGTGCAATGGCTCATGTCGGGCTGTTGGGAATGCGTCTCATTGTGCATCACGGATTGAATCATGCGTGTTCTCTTTGTCGAAAAGCAAATTGACTACGAGCCGCTGGGCCTTCTCTACCTATCCCGTGTGCTGCGGCAGGCCGGGCATGAGGTGCGCCTGGTCGTGGCTTCTGACGAAGACCCGGTGGCCGTGGCGCGAGAGTGGCAGCCGGGCGTGGTGGGCTACAGCGTCTACACCGGCTCGCAGGCATACTATCGCGACCTGAACCTGCGTATCAAAGCTGACGGGCTGCGAACAGTCGTCTCGGTCTTTGGCGGGCCGCATCCAACCTATTTCCCCGAATTCATCGAAGAACCAGGTGTAGACGCGGTCTGCATCGGGGAGGGGGAGGGGGCGATCCTTGACCTGGTCGAGGCGCTGGAGGCAGGCCGGCCCCTGAGCGGCATAGAGGACTGGTGGTTCAAGGGCAACGGTCACGTGGAGCGCAATCCGGTCCGCCCGCTCGTGAACAACCTGGACCTCCTACCTTTCCCTGACCGCGAATTGTTGTTCGAGAAGGACGCTTTCACCCGGCAGAGCGGCATCAAGCACTTTATCACCAGCCGGGGGTGCCCCTACGATTGCACCTACTGCTTCAACCATGCCCTGGCGAACATATATCGGGGCAAAGGCAAGCGCCTGCGCCAGATGAGCGTGGACAGGGTCGTCGAAGAGGTCAAATGGGTGCAAGAACGCTACCCTATGCAGTTCGTTGTCTTTCTTGATGACCTGTTTATCGTCTATGCGGACTGGTTGCGCGAGTTGGCGGAAAAGTTCCCCCGTGACGTGGGGTTGCCCTTTTTCTGCAACGTGCGGGCTAATCTGGTCACCCCGGAGAAGATTGCGCTACTCCGACGGGCGGGGTGTGCTAGCGTGGGCATGGGCCTGGAAACCGGCGACCCAATCCTGCGTAACGAGATCCTCAAGCGCAACCTATCGGACGAGCAGATCATCGAGGCCAGCCGCCTCATCCGTCAGGCTGGTATCGAGTTGCTCACGACCAATATGCTGGGTTTGCCGGGTGGCACCTTGGAGACAGACTTTAAGACGCTAGCTCTGAACCATGCCTGCCAACCAGCCTACGCCAACGCCTTTCTCTATCAACCCTATCCCCGCACCGAGTTGGGGGAGTATGCCCGCGAGCACGGATACATTGAGGGCTCGCTGGATGACATCGATCCCTCAGCTTGGGAGCGGTCGGTACTCTCCTTCTCCACCCCAGCCGAGAAGCGCCGCATCCAGAACTTGAACAAGGTTTTTGCCCTGGCGGTGGAGTGGCCTGGGCTGACCGGCCTGGTCCGGCGGCTTATCACACTACCGCCAAATCCTCTCTTTCGCCTGGTTTACAAGCTGTGGAAAGGATATGCCATCAAGAGCCGCATCCATCCTTACCGTCCCTCGCCTCGGGAGTTCATGCAAACGGTGGGGCGATTTATGCGGTTTGACTGAGCGGGTGTTGATTTCGAAGGAGGGCGATCACTTTTTGATCGGCCACGGGGAAAGCAAAGGCGTCGAGTTCATCAAGTGTGACCCAACGCAGGTCCTTGCACTCCAGGCGCTGGGGCTCGCCGCGCAGCCATTGGCAGTGGAAAGCGTACAGGGTCATGTGAAAGTGGGTGAAAGCATGCTCCAGTGTACACAGCAACTCGCCGATTGCTATTTCGACGCCAAGCTCCTCCATGATCTCCCGATGGAGGCAGACAGGCAGGGTCTCACCAGGGCGCCGCTTGCCGCCGGGGAACTCCCAGAGACCACCTAGCATTCCGTCCAGTGGTCGTTGGGTGATGAGAAAGCGGCCGTTCCCATTCCAGATTACGCCGGCCGTCACGTCGCGGTGGGGACGATGGGTACGTGTGGCGCGGATGGGCAGAGCGTTTTGGATGCCCTCCAGCTGAGCCTGGCATTGATACATGAAGGGGCAGATGAGACAGCGAGGTCTGGCGGGCGTGCAAATCAGGGATCCCAAATCCATCAACGCCTGATTAAAGCTGCCGGCGCGACCAGGGGGTAGCATGGCCAGGGCCAGCTTCTCTAGCCGTCGCTGGGTGTTGGGCCGGCCAGGGTCGTCGTCAATGGCATGTATGCGACACAGAACACGGCGCAGATTGCCATCCAGGGCCACTGCATCTCGCCCAAAGGCGATGCTGGCGATGGCTGCAGCGGTATAGCGACCCACACCGGGCAGGCGGCGCAGGTCTTCGATGCCGTGGGGTAGCTGCCCATCCAGTTCCTGGACGATCCAGCGGGCGGCGGCATGCAGATTTCGGGCGCGCGCATAGTAGCCGAGCCCTTCCCAGGCCTTGAGCACGTCATCCAGCGGGGCCGCTGCCAGGGATTCTACAGTGGGAAAGCGGGATAGAAAACGTTCGTAGTAGGTGATGACCGTACCCACCCGAGTTTGCTGGAGCATGATCTCGGCCACCCAGATCACATAGGGGTCCTGACGGCGTCGCCAGGGTAGGTCACGGCGGTGGCGCTCGTACCAATCCAGAAGGCGCTGGCTGATGACCGTCGAGTCGGCTGACCCGATCTGAGTAGTGGTTTCGTTGACGCACTGGGACGCTGTCATCATGGCCGTACTATACCTTGGAATGAAATGGGGGGCAAATGGGGCACGCCACGTGTCGTGTGCCGGGCGCCAGGTTGGCTTTGGCACTGAGGCGTGGCACGTAACGTGCAACAGGCAGGCTGATCTGCATTGCAGGCAGATCCCTGGCCCCACCCGGGGAACGGTCTGCCGAGCGACGGGAGGTCAGCACATCGGG
>CBDUWJ010000381.1:0-3266 GCA_965370895.1 uncultured Anaerolineae bacterium
CAGTGCCAAAGGAGGTCGTGTTTATCCATTGCGTCGGCTCCCGCGACAAGCTGGCAGGGGTGGAGTACTGCTCGCGCATCTGCTGCATGTACACCGCCAAGCAGGCCCACCTGGCCCACGACAAGATCCCGGGGGTCAAGATCACGGTGTTCTACATGGACGTGCGGGCCTTTGGAAAGGGCTTTGAGGAGTTCTACGACCGGGTGCGGGCCGAGGGCGTCCTCTACCGGCGGGGGAATCCCTCCGAGATCTATAAGCGGGGGGACAAGCTGATCGTGCGTGCGGAGGATACGCTGCTGGGCAAGACGATCGAGGTGCCGGCCGACCTGGTGGTTTTGGCCACCGGCGTCCAGCCCCGCGCAGACGCCGGTGACGTGGCAGAGATGCTGGGCTTGGAGTTCTCGGAGGATGGCTTTTTCGCCGAGCTCCACCCGGAGTTGCGGCCGGTGGATACTCAGCGAGCGGGTGTCTTTCTGGCGGGCAACTGCCAGTCGCCCAAGGACATCCCCGACACGGTATGCCAGGCCAAGGCGGCGGCAGCGGGGGTGATTGTGGAGTTGTCTCGGTTGCGGCGGAAAACGACAGCGAATCTGGAATCAAACGAAAGGGCAATTGAAGGCAAGGGGGTAGCATGAAAGTCAACACCCGGGACTTTGTCCAGGAGTATGCCCTGCTGGAGTGCATCCAGTGCGGGCGCTGCACGGGCGCCTGCCCGGTCTCGATGAAGACCGACCTCAACATCCGGGGTATCATCTACGAGGCCCTGATCGAGGATACCATCGAGGTCAGCGGCATGGAGGTTCTGTGGGACTGCACCAACTGCTTGACTTGTACTACCCGCTGCCCCAAGGACATCCACCCCGCCGACGTGATCATAGGCCTGCGGGGCTACATCGTCGGCGAGGGCAAGGGCGTGCCGCCCCGGGTGCGCGATGCCCTGATGAGCGCTTTCACCCGAGGCAACACCCTGGGCTTTGCCACCGAGGACCGCGAGGGTTGGGTTGAAGGGCTGGACTTTGAGATCAAGAACGTTCTGGACGAGGGTGAAACCGACCTGCTGCTCTACGTGGGCTGCAGCCCGGCCTACGACCCCCGCATCCAGCCGGTCACCCGCGCTTTGGCAACCGTCCTTCAGCGGGCTGGCATCGAGTTCGGCACCATGGGCGTGGACGAAATGTGCTGCGCCAACGAGATCAAGCGCATCGGCGAGGCGGAGGGTTTTGAGGCTACGGTCGAAGAGTACCACGAACTGTTCCAGGAGTTCCAGGCCCGGCGTTTGGTGACCGTCTCACCCCACTGCTACAATACCTTCCAGAACGAGTACGGAGAGATGCCCTTCCCGGTGCAGCACTATACCCAGCTTCTTATCGAACTGCTGGACGGGGGTAAGCTAACCTTTGGTAGCGAGGTCCGCAAGAAGGTGACTTACCACGACCCCTGCTTCCTGGGAAGACACAACCAGATCTACGACGAGCCACGCCACATCCTGCAGTGTATCCCCGGCGTCGAGTTTGAGGACCTGGATCGCTCGCGGGAGCGCAGTGTGTGTTGTGAGGGGGGCGGCGGCCGGATGTGGGCTGAGGGGACCAATATCGAGGAGAGATTGGCCCACCAGCGGGTGCGCGACGCGGTGGACCTGGGTGCCGAAGTGCTGGCCGTGGCCTGCCCCTTCTGCCTGCTGACGCTGGAGGACGCGGTCAAGATCCTGGACCTGGAGGACCAGATTCAGGTGATGGATATCATGGAGTTGGTGGCGCAAGCTGTTGGGGACTAGATATCGGACGTTGGACTTTCCCGGGATGGGCGATGGTCTCTGGCCGCGCCCTTTTCGCCTCCGTCGGAGGCCTTTGCCGAACATGAGAATGGTACCTGTGCGGAAAGCAAAGAGAGGCCAAGATGGCGTCTAGGATCGGCGTTTATGTATGTCATTGCGGGATCAACATCGCGGCGACGGTTGACTCTGAGGCCGTGGCCGAATATGCAGCGACGCTGCCCCACGTCGTCGTGGCCCGCGACTATATGTACATGTGCTCCGAGCCAGGCCAGGACCTGATCAAGCAGGACATCCGCGATCATGACCTGAACCGGGTGGTGGTTGCTTCCTGCTCACCGCTGATGCACGAGCCCACCTTCCGGACCGTCTGTCAGGAGGTAGGTGTCAACCCCTACTACTTTGAGATGGCCAACATCCGCGAGCAGTGCTCGTGGGTCCACACCGATCGCGCGGTGGGAACTGAGAAAGCCAAGGAGATCGTGACGGGCACCGTGGCCAAGGCTGCGTTGCTGGAACCGCTGGAGGAGCGGCAAGTGGACGTCACCCCGGCAGCGCTGATCATCGGCGGCGGGATCGCCGGGCTGGAGGCGGCGTTGGACATCGCCAGTGCGGGGTACCAGACCTACCTGGTGGAACGGCAGCCCAGTCTGGGTGGCCGGATGGCCCAACTCAACAAGACCTTCCCCCGCATGGAGGATGCCGGGGCGCTGGTCGTCTCGGAGATGGAACGAGCAATGGAGCACCCCAACGTCGAGGTGCTGGCCTACAGCGAGGTGGTGGACGTCGATGGCTACGTCGGGAATTTTGAGGTGACGATCCGCCACAAACCGCGCTTTGTGGACCCGACCAGGTGCACGGCTTGCGGCAAGTGCGCCGAAGCCTGTGTCCTGGCGGGCCAGGTCTCCGACGAGTTCCAGATGGGACTGGGCCAAAGGGCGGCCATCTACCGGCCCTTCCCCCGGGCCCTCCCGGCCACGTACACCGTCGATCCCGGCCATTGTTTGCTCCTCAAAGAGGGCCAATGTGAGGATGGCCCACCCTGTGCCCTGGCTTGCCCCGAGGACGCCCTGGATTTCAGCCAGCAGGAGCAAGAGCGTACGCTGAAGGTAGGGACTATCATCATTGCCACCGGCTACGATCCTTTTGACCCCCAGCGCAAGCCGGAATTTGGCTACGGGCGCTATCCGGGCGTGCTCTCTGCCCTGGAGTTCGAGCGATTGGCGGCGGAGGACGGCCCGACGGGGGGACGCATCGTGGTACCTGGCAACGACCGTGTCCTGAGCGAATCTGAAGGAAGAGAGCCGGAGCACGTGGTCTTTATCCATTGCGTTGGCTCGCGGGACAAACAGTTGGGCAACGAATACTGCTCGCGAGTGTGCTGCATGTACACCGCCAAACAGGCCAACGTGGTCTTGGACCAACTACCCGAAACGAGGGTAACCGTCTTTTACATGGACGTGCGGGCCTTTACCAAGGGGGGCGAGGAATTCTA
>CBDUWJ010000382.1:0-3257 GCA_965370895.1 uncultured Anaerolineae bacterium
TCCAAGGACAGAACATTGAAGTGATGGCAAACTCGGACAATGTGCTACGAGGTGGTCTAACGGAGAAGCACGTTGACGTATCTGAGCTACTGAGAACTGTCAGATTCGAGGGCATTTGTCCAAGAGTGATCGAGGGAACCCCAGTGGATAACCCTCTTGAAGCCTATTATGGTTCCCCAACTCAAGATTTCCGTTTGAGTCGCATAGTTCTCGGGAAAGGCGACACCTACGTGAACTCTACCCAGTCCATTGAGATTGTACTGATTATGGACGGAGAAGCACTTATAGATAGTGGCCGAAAACACCTATCCTTGAGTAGGGGTCAGAGTTCAGTGGTATTCGCCGAATCAACTTATCGGATAAAGGCATTTTCCGAAGAGGCAGCGCTCTTTCGGGTATCGCTTCCCTGATGGCCGCAATCATGCCACTCAGCATTGGCAGGATTGCGTGTCCAGGCTAGACGCTCAGCATCTCCAGCACTTGTCGGTGTGTAGGCTGCGCCGCCGTGCCGCCCTAGCCGGTGGCTGAGAGCGCACCACAAGCGTTGGCGAACGGCAATGCATCCACCAGCGGCTGCCCCCGGACGATGTAGGCATAGAGAAAACCCGCGTCAAAAGAGTCGCCTGCACCAGTTGTGTCCGCAACGTCGGCCTTGAAGCCAGGGCTGCGCACAATCTCGCCATTGGCAGGGCCATCGCTCCCTCCGCTCCCTGCTTGACGACCACGAGCATTGTTCTTTGACCCAGTTCACGCAACGCCAGCTCGGCATCGCCGGCGCCCGTGATGGCGCAGGCTTCTACTTTGTTTGGGAAGAAGATGTCTACCAGATCTAGCAGGTCCAGCAACTTGTCGCCGGCCCACCTTTCCTCGGGATCCCAGCCGGTGTCCAGCGAAGTAGTCAGTCCGGTTCGGTGCGCAAGTTCGAACAGATCCTGCAACCCAGGCTGCAGTCCCTTTTTGCAGGAAGTAGGAGCAGCGGGGGATACGGACAACAGGACTGTGCGCTGCTTTGCGGTCGGGCTATACTGTTGAAACTAGTTTGACTATATCGCCGCCTGCTGACCTCTCGGAGCCTGCACATACCCAATATGCTGTTATGCAGCCTTCGGCCTCAGCAGCCCCAATCTGCGCGAAAGGAGAACACATAATGAACAGCGGAGTGATGGACAGGGGACAGCCCGTATGCAAGGCCGCATGACGGAGGGGACCTTGGGGACTCACCTGGCACAAGTCCGCGAAACACACTACGGCGTTCTGGGCCTGATCACCGGCCAGCCGGCCGAAGGAAATGCCGTTACCTTCGCCGGCTTCACGGACACCTCCTCCTAGCAGTGCCTGGGCCCCGACGAACCGGCCACCGATCTGTCACAGCCCCGAGATACACTGCATCAATTGGGTGTAGAACCGCAGGTTGTGGAGGGTTGCCAGGCGCAGGGCCAGCGGATCGCCCACCTCAAAGAGGTGATGCAGATAAGCCAGTGAGTACGCCTGGCAGCAAGGGCAATCACAGGCCTCGGAAATCGGCCCCCTGTGCCGCTTGTGCTTGCTATCCCGTACATAGACAAAGCTGTAGAAACCAGGGGCCAAGACATCCACTCTGTCGACGCTCGCCGCGTTGAACGCATAGAGTCGCCCGTGGCGGGCGTCCCGGGTGGGCAGCACGCAGTCAAAGATGCGCCAGCCCATCTGGTAGCAGCGGACGATGTGCTCTGGCTTGCCCACCCCCAAGGCGAATCTGGGCCGGTCGTCGGGGATCAGCCGTGCGGTGTGGGCCAGAATCTCGTGGGCAAGTTCGCCATCTGGCGTGAGGGGCCAGCCTCCGAAGCCATATCCATCAAAGCCGAGGGGCAGGAGTTCGCTAGCGCACCGCTCGCGTTTCTCCAGGTCGTAGCCACCCTGGATGACGCCAAATAGCAAAGGCCTGACTCCCTTGCTCTTGCCGCGCTCCTTCCTCAACCGGTCGAATTCCTGCCGGCAGCGCCTGGCCCAATGGATTGTCCGCTCTACCGCCGCCCGGACTGCCGCTGGGGAGGCGTTGGGGCTGGGGCAGTCGTCCAGGCAGACCATCAAATCAGCACCCAGGTCAAGCTGGAGACGGATGCTGCGCTCCGGGGTAAACAGCACCTTCTCACGCTTGCCGTCTATATTGGTGAAGTGGATCCCGCGGTCAGAGATGGTGCCGTACCGCGGATTCTCGCGGATCATGGACATGAGTTGGAATCCGCCCGAGTCGGAGGCAATGGGACGACGCCACCCCATGAAGCCGTGGATGCCGCCGGCATGTTTGATCAGCCCCACGCCTGGCCGGGTCGAGAGGTGGAAGACGTTAACCACCAATCCCCGCACGCTGCAATTCTCCAGGTCATGGCCGTCCACCGTCCTTACCACACCTCGAGTTGCGTCGGGGAAATAGACCGGAAGACGCAGGGGACCGTGGGCCGTCTCGAGCACCGCAGGGATCGTCACGTAGCACCCCCCTGCCCTGTGTTAGCCCCCCCCGTTTCACAGGGGGGAGAGCAATGCTTCCCCCCCGCAAGCGCGGGGGGCTGAGAGGGAGCGATCACAAGGGTAAACTCGCCCCTGGGCCGGTGGGCGCGAAAGTGGGCCAGCAGGTCGGCGGCGGTACCGCGCTGGGTTGCCTCATAGAGCTTGGTCAGCTCGCAGGCCACGGCCATCTGCCGGTCGCCAAAGAGGCGATCCAGATCAGCCAGCGTAGCCAGCAGACGGTGAGGTGACTCGTAGGCGACGACGGCAAAGGGGCTCTCAACCAGCAAAGCCAGTAGATTACGACGGGCGCTGCCCCCACGCGGCAAAAAGCCAAGAAAGGTAAAGCGTTCGCACCGGATCCCTGCCACCGACAGGGCTGCGGCGAGAGCTGTGGGCCCAGGAATGGGCACGATGGACACGCCCCGCTGCAGTGCAGTAGTGATCAGCTCGTAGCCGGGATCGGCCAGACCAGGCATGCCCGCCTCCGAAACCAGAGCAACGTCTCCACCCTCCAACGCCGCCAGCACTGCCCGCAACCGGCTTTCTTTCTTTCGATCATAGGCATCGGTATAGCACATCATGGGGGTGAGGATGTCGTAGCGGGCTAGCAGACGTTGCGTCCGGTGGGGGTTCTCCGAGGCGATCAGACTGGCCTGGTCCAGGATGCGCAACGCCCGCGCGCTCACATCCTCCAAGTTGCCAATCGGCGTGCCAACTATGTATAGCCTGCCCATCCGTGTGATGCCCTATTTTCTGATCACGAACACCAA
>CBDUWJ010000383.1:0-3254 GCA_965370895.1 uncultured Anaerolineae bacterium
TACCCTACTTAAACTACACCGACGAAGAGCTGGAAAAGGAGTTCCAAACCTTCGATGAATGGCAGGGAGAGAGAGCCTCTGCCTGACCGGACCTCGTGGACAAGGTGTGGAAGGTCTGGAATACGGATCTGGCCTTCTCAGCCGTCTGATCTCAGAAGTGAGACCCGCTCATCTCTGGAGGTGAGCGGGTCCTTGCGGACTCTTGATTTGACAGGCCATTCCAAATGTGGTATACTCTCTATAAAGAATGACTCTCTATAGAGAGCAGATTCGCACAAGAGATGGATATGATTGGACCACAAGCCAGGTTCGAAGAATTGATGAACAAGCTCAGGGAGCACGAATACCGGCTGACGCCGCAGCGTGTGGCCCTGCTCCGCCTCCTGGCCACCAGCGAGGGACATCCCAGTGCAACCCAGTTGTACGACCAGCTCCGGGACCAGTTCCCGACCACGAGCCCGGCTACCGTCTACAAAACGTTGAATCTTCTGAAAGACATGGACGAGGTGCTGGAGCTTGGTTTCAGTGACGACGACAATCGTTACGACGGAAACAAGCCCTACCCACACCCGCACTTGATCTGCATCCGCTGCCGGAAGATCACGGACCCGGAGGTCAGCCTGGCCCAAGGTCTGGTCCAGGAAGTGGCTCAGCAATCGGGCTTTCAGATTGTCGGCCATCGACTCGACTTCTACGGGCTCTGCCCCGATTGCCAGGATGGCACTTAGGCTCGCCTGTCTGTCACCTGGTCCTTTCTTGTCACCTTGTGGAGACTCGTATCTTGGTATCAGGCTCTATCATCTCGTGGAGCCTGGAAAGGAAGGGGTTATTGCCATACTGGTATCAAGCAACTGGCGGCCCGGCGGCATCGCAGCACTACTTCATCCCGGCGGAAATCCCTCACAGTTGAGGCAGTTTTGGCTTGTTCATAGTGGATCTGCGATACACGCTTTTAGTAGTTAGAAATGAAGAGGCTGTAGATTCGAGCAGATTACTCTAGATCGAAAGGAGAAACGCAATGAGTGAACGGAAAACCTTGACAACGGCAGCCGGCATCCCTGTCAGCGACAATCAGACTTCGCTGACCGCTGGAGAGCGCGGCCCAACGCTGATACAGGACCATTACCTGCTGGAAAAGCTAGCCCATTTCAACCGGGAGCGCATCCCGGAGCGCGTCGTCCACGCCAAAGCGGCCGGGGCGCACGGGACACTCACCATCACCCACGACATCACCCAGTACACCAAAGCCAAGCTCTTCTCGGAAGTGGGCAAAAAGACCGAGATGTTCGGTCGCTTTTCCACCGTGGCCGGCGAAAAAGGCTCTGCGGACACGGTCCGCGATGTCCGGGGCTTTTCGCTAAAGTTCTACACCGAAGAGGGCAACTGGGATATGGTTGGGAACAATACGCCCACCTTCTTCATCCGGGATGCGATCAAGTTCCCCGACTTTATCCATACTCAGAAACGTGTCCCGCAGACCAATCTGAGATCCCCGGTCATGTGGTGGGACTTTTGGGCACAGGTTCCCGAATCTCTACACCAGGTGACCATCCTGTTCTCGGATCGTGGCATTCCCGCGGGCATCCCCTACATGAACGGCTACGGGAGCCACACCTATAGCTTTATCAACGCCCAAGATGAACGTTTCTGGGTCAAGTTCCACTTCAAGACGCAACAGGGGATCAAGTGCATGACTCAGGAAGAAGGTGACCGCATGGCGGGCAAGGACCCCGATTACCACACAGGGCAGCTATTTGAAGCCATCGAACGCGGTGATTACCCCAAGTGGACCTTCTCCGTGCAGATCATGCCCGAGGTCGAGGCGGAAACCTATCGTTGGAATCCCTTCGATCTGACCAAGGTATGGCCCCACGGGGATTATCCCCTGATCGAAGTCGGCGTCATGGAGTTGAATCGCAATCCCAAGAACTACTTTGCCGAGGTCGAGCAGGCCGCATTCTCGCCGGCAAACATAGTGCCCGGCATCTCATTCTCTCCGTGCAAGATGCTCCAGGCGCGCATCTTTGCCTACGCCGATGCACATCGATACCGCCTGGGCGCGAACTATGAGCTTCTGCCGATCAACCGTCCGCGTGCAGCGGAAGCGCACAACTACCAGCGCGACGGCTTGATGAGGTTTGACGGCAACGCTGGACCAGCCGTGAACTATGAGCCCAACACCTTCGGTGGCCCTGTGGCAGATCCCGCCTATGCCGAGCCGCCGCTCAAGATCTCCGGCGATGCCGATCGGTACGAGCAGAAGCGAGGTGTGGATGACGATTACATCCAGCCTGGAAATCTGTTCCGGCTGATGCCGCCTGATGAACAAGAGCGACTCATCACGAACATTGTGAGCACCCTTGAGGACGTACCCCAAGAGATTCAGGAGAAGATGGTCGAGCACTTTACCAGGGCAGACCCTGCGTACGGCGCGGGTGTTGCCGAGGGATTGGGGATCTCGTGATGCCCTGAGGAGCATTGCGCGTCGTCAGAACGACGTGTCGCCGGGACGGGCTGCCGGGGAGACATCTCCCTTTCGGTGCAGGCAGATACCGCAGGCTCAAAATCGGCAACAGGGAGGCCCTGCATCCATCAGGGCCTCCCCTTTCTTGTGCCCGCACCGGCACCAGAGCTCAGCGAGGCGCAGGTTCACGCCTGAAGGACTGACCCACCGCGACGGTCGGCACGGCGCCCCAGCCTACATTGCCTATGAAGGCAAGGTCTATGACGCATTCTGCAGTTTCCTATGGCAGAGGGGCCGGCATCAGGTTCGCCACGCTGCAGGCAATGATTGCACCGGTGGTCTTGGCGAGACACCTCACGGGGCAGACTTGCTTGATCGGCTTCCAGTCGTTGGCATTCTGGTGGACAACAACTGCAGACCAACTATGTGCTCGCTCACCGCCTGAGCATCATCAGCGACGCCGATAGGGTCATTGTGATGAAGGACGGGGAAGCCGGATTCACGGAGGCTGCGCAGACCGAAGGCGCACGACATCAGGTCACGCTGGTGACGCTGGCGCAACTGGATGAGACACTGCAGGCTGCCGCCGAATCGTGGCATTCACGACGCAAAGGGTCCTGGCAATCCATCCTCCCTTGCCGCCGCTGAACAGACGAGTCGAGCACGAAGCGGGTCGAAAGGACGAACTCGCTTTTCTTGATTGCGTCCCGTACTAGAGAGGGATTTCTGCCAAGGATTGACACGTCGGCACGCCTGTGCTATAATTCCAGCTACTGGAGAGCAGGCATTG
>CBDUWJ010000384.1:0-3247 GCA_965370895.1 uncultured Anaerolineae bacterium
GAATGACAGAGGTCTTGTTTCTTAGTAGCGCCAGCGAAGGATCTCTTCTACGCCCAACACCGGAACCGGGATACTCCTGACCGACGTCGGAGACGCCGCGCACTTGCACGCAAGGTACCGGCCCAAGCTATTGCCTGTGGTCCGACCTAACCCTGTGACAGCTACTGTGCCTGCTTGCTCTCGCCTGACTTTTGGAGTATAATGCAGGTGGGCAAGGGCCTGTCCTTTGTGTGCAGGCTGCCTGCACTGCCTTTGCTCCACACTGAACGAGGGGGCAGCACACCTTGAGTCTTTTCATTACCTTTGAAGGACCGGAGGGCTGCGGCAAGACCACCCAGATGCACCTCCTGGCGGTCCATCTTCGAGAGCAGGGCTCCGACGTCTTGACCACCCGTGAACCCGGCGGCACACCTATTGGCGATCGGGTGCGCAGTATCCTGCTCGATCCCGTTCATACCGAAATGTTGCCGCCCACCGAATTCCTGCTCTTCTCGGCGGCGCGGGCGCAGCACGTCGGTCAGGTTATCCACCCGCACCTGGCGCGGGGCGGCATCGTTTTGTGTGACCGTTTTGCTGATTCCAGCCTGGCCTATCAGGGGTACGGCTATCAGCAAGATCTGCAGGTTCTGCGCGCCATCACCCGCTTTGCCACTGGTGGGCTGGTTCCTTACCTGACTCTGTACCTCGACGTGCCCGTGGAGATCGGCCTGCGACGCAAAGCCGGGGGCGGCGGGGATGCCTGGAACCGGATGGAGCAGAAAGAGATCGAATTTCACGAAGGAGTACGTGCCGGATACCTGGCCATGGCCGCTCAGGAAGCCGAGCGCTGGGTGGTGGTGGATGCTCTGCGCGACATCGACGTGATTCAGGCTACGATCCGAGAACTGGTCACAGCCCGTCGGATTTCAATGGCGGGCCTGGAGGGAGAGAGAAGCAAATGAAGCTGGTGGTGAGCATCATCAACAGCGACGATGCTGGACGGCTGGTGGACGCTTTGACCAGGGCTGGCTATCGGGCGACCACCATCAGCACCACGGGCGGTTTCCTGCGTCAGGGGAACGCTACCATTCTTGTCGGCGCTGAAGACGAGAAGGTGCCCCATGTGCTGGAGTTGATCCAGGGCAATTGCCACACCCGGCAGCGGCTCGTCAATCCGATGCCGCCAGTGATGGAACCCGGGGAGATGTACATGCCGACGCCGGTCGAGGTCCAGGTGGGCGGGGCTACGGTCTTTATCCTGGAAGTTGCCGAGTTTGTGCAGTTTTAGCTGTGCGAGAAACCGGTTCTCCGGGGGACTTGACTGGGTTGCTGCCACATGTCACATCATGCCATCCATGCCGCCACCCATGCCCTCGCCCAGGTCGGGCATCGCCTCTTCGATATCCTCGGGGCTCTGGCCGCGCTCCAGCCGGTCAATCACCTCGTCGAACTCCTCGGGCATCTCCTCGCCGGTCTCGGCGCTCATCTTTCGCATCCAGCGGGCCATGCTCTTGGGGTCGTTTTCGTCCAAGTCGCCGAGCATCGAAGGATCGGCCATGTCATCCAGGCGGCTATCCTCTGAGCGGACGATCGCCACTCGGGAGATGACGCGCTTCAGATTGGTGCCGCCGCAGCGAGGACAGGCAGGCTCATCACCAGTGGCCGCAAAGGACCGGAAAAAGAGACTGACCCGGCGACGGCAGTCGTGGCATTGGTATTCGTATATTGGCATGATCGACAACCCCAATCCCATCAGTTGCTTGCAGTAACGTGCCCGGCATTATACTGCAAATGGGCGATGGGGCCAAGTTTCCAATCAACAGAGGTAGAATCGATGGCAGAAATCTCACACACGGCAGATCCCTTCCAACGCGAGCAGCCTCCGCTTCTGGTCGTCATCTCTGGCCCGTCGGGTTCCGGCAAGGACTCGGTCGTTCAGCGAATGAAAAAACGGGGCTTCCCTTTCAACTTTGTCGTCACGGCCACCGACCGCCCCCCCCGGCCCAACGAGGTCCACGGCCGTGACTACTACTTTTACACCACGGCACAGTTCGAGCAGATGATTGCTGAGGGCCAACTGTTGGAGAATGCCCGTGTTTATGGTCAGCACAAAGGCATTCCCAAAGCCCATGTCAGCCAAGCTCTTGACTCCGGGCAGGATGTGGTCATGCGCGTCGATGTCCAGGGTGCCGACACGGTCAAAGCCCTGGTCCCGCAGGCGATCACCGTCTTTCTCAACTGCGAATCGGAGGACGAGCTGGTGGTCCGCTTGCGCAAGCGCCGCACCGAGTCGGAGAGTGCGCTGCAACGCCGGCTGGAAGCCGCCCGCCTGGAGATGGTCCGCATCCCTTCTTTCGATTACGTGGTCGTCAACCGCCGCGATGCCCTGGACGCCGCTGTGGACGATGTCGTCGCCATCATCCGCGCCGAACACTGCCGGTCCGAACCCCGAGAGATCAGCCTGTGAGCGGTCCCGCTGACGCGCAACCCCGCCCGGTGTCCTATGCCCTACCTCTGCGCAAGCCGGTCGTGACCTGGGTTCTCCTGGGCATCATCGTTGTCGTTTTTGTCATCGAGACCCTGGCCGGCGGCTCTACGGATCCTGAGGTCCTGGTGCGCATGGGAGCCAAGGTCAACCCACTTATTGCGGCGGGCCAGTACTGGCGGCTCTTTACCTCCATGTTCCTGCACATCGGCATCTGGCATCTGGTTTTCAACGGCTATGCCCTGATCATCATCGGGACGGAACTGGAGCGCATCCTGGGCCCAGGGCGCTTTCTGGTCATCTACCTGCTTTCTGGGCTCTTTGGCAGTCTGGCGAGCTATGCCTTCAGCTCCAGTCTATCGGCCGGCGCCTCGGGGGCGATCTTTGGTCTGATTGGCGCGTTGGCAGCCTTCTTTGCACTCCATCGCCAGCGGTTGGGCGCCTGGGGACAGAGGCGCCTGATCAACGTCGCCTTTTTGATCATTATCAACCTGTTTTTCGGCCTGACACGCACTGGCATCGACAATATGGCCCACCTGGGCGGGCTTGTGTGCGGCCTGGCTCTGGGCTGGGCATTGGCCCCGCGCTACCAGCTCGATCCCGTCGGGCTGCGCCTCGTGGACGACAACAATCTGGGGCACTACTGGCTGGCCGTGGCGCTGGCGGTGGTCATCTTTGTGGGGGGTACCGCCTTCACAACCTACATCTGGAAGGACAGTCCAGCCAGCCATTTGCTGCGTGCTCACGATGCCGTTGAGCGAGAGGCGTGGGATGAGGCCGTTG
>CBDUWJ010000385.1:0-3238 GCA_965370895.1 uncultured Anaerolineae bacterium
TCCTGCTCAAAGGCCCCATAGACCTGGTGGAGCCGCCGCTTGGTTGCCTTGATTGTTGCTTTGACGTCGTCGTGGTTCGCACTCTCACGCGTGGCGATGCGACGGATGGTATCCTCGCAGATCGTGCGGTATTTTCTCGACGAAGCCACAGCGGAGACGATTCTGCTCAGTTCCGACATCTGCTGCTCGTGCAGTTGCAGCCGGCGCCCCCAGCCGGCGCAGCCCCACAGAAACCCGGCATCCAATCCCCTCCGGCCGAATCCCGAGTTCCCGACCTTCCAGCCATCCTACTGGGGACTCATTGGGTAGTTGGGCGCTTCTTTGGTGACGAATATGCTATGGGGATGGCTCTCAATGAGCCCGGCATTGGTGATACGCACAAAGCGGGCTTTTTCCCTCAGCTCGGCCAGGCAACGAGCGCCCACGTAGCCCATGCCCGAGCGCAGGCCGCCCATCAACTGGAAGACGTATTCGGCCAAACCGCCTTTGTAGGGCACTTGTCCCTCGATCCCTTCGGGGACGTGTTTGGCACCCCCCTGGCTGCTGCTGTACCGGTCGCGGGCCAGACCCTTCATCGCCCCCAGCGAGCCCATGCCCCGGTACTCTTTGAAGCGCCGCCCCTCGTAGATTATCAGTTCTCCAGGCGCCTCCTCCAACCCCGCCAGCAAGCTGCCCAACATCACTGCGTCTGCTCCAGCGGCCAGAGCCTTGGTGATATCGCCCGAATACTTGATACCGCCATCGGCAATGATCGTTGCGCCGTGGCGGTGGGCTTCCTGCGCGCAGGCCTGAATGGCCGTGATCTGGGGCATCCCAGCGCCGGTCACGATCCGCGTGGTGCAAATGGAACCGGCACCCACGCCCACCTTGACCACGTCGGCCCCGGCTGCGATCAGGTCACGCGTTCCTTCGACGGTTACCACGTTGCCGGCGACCAGGGCTAGATGGGGAAAGCGCACCTTGACCCGTTCGACGGTCGCCAACACGCCAGCGGAATGGCCATGGGCGGTATCGATCACGACCAAATCGAGACCCCCATCCACCAGCGCTGCCAGGCGAGCCATGCCTGCGTCGCCCACACCACTGGCCGCAGCGCACAGCAGCCTGCTCCGAGTGTCCGTAGCCCGGTTGGGGTAATCGCGCTTCTTCATGATGTCTTTGACAGTAATGAGCCCCTTGAGAACCCCCTCATCATCCACCAACGGAAGCTTTTCGATACGGTGCTCTTGCAGAACCGCCACAGCATCTTCCGGCGTGGTGCCCACCGGCGCGGTGACCAGGCGCTCGGCCGGAGTCATCAATTGGTGGATGGGTACGCTCATGTCGGTCACAAAGCACACGTCCCGATTAGTTAGGATGCCAACGAGCTGGTGGCCATTGTCGGTGATGGGCACGCCCGAGATGTGGTACTTGCTCATGATGGCTTCGGCGTCAGCCACCGTGGCCTGAGGAGGCAGGGTGATGGGGTCTACGATCATGCCCGACTCACTGCGCTTGACCTTGTCCACCTCCTCGGCCTGTTGCTCAATGGGTAGGTTGCGATGCAACACGCCGATGCCCCCAGCCCGCGCCATGGCAATGGCCAACTGGGCCTCAGTCACCGTGTCCATGGCCGCCGACAGCATGGGGATGTTGAGGTGTATGCCAGGTGCCAACGCCACACGCAGATCGACCTCGCTGGGTAGCGCCTGCGATCGCCCTGGTACCAACAGCACGTCGTCGAAAGTCAGGGCCTCTTCCCGAATACGATCTGTTACCATTCTCCTACCTTGCTATCCGCCGCGATCAAGTCGCTGCTAGTAAAGAAACATCGGTTTGCCGAGCATGTCGGCGATCTTGGGACGATATTGCTCCACGTCGTACATCTCGTCCACGTCCACCCGCTTGATACCTGAAATGACGCGGTTCAGCGGTACGTGGGTGTACATCCCATCGCGCAGGGCCACCATCCGCCCTGACCGCCCCTGGCGTACCAGATCCATGGCCAGCAGACCATAGCTGACGGCCACCATGCGATCCAGCGAATCGGGCGCTCCACTGCGCATCAGGTAGCCCAACTGCTGATAGATGACGTCCTCACCGGTGATCGCTTTCAGCTTTTCGCCGGTGGTCTTGCCGATACCTCCAAGCTTCCTGTGACCGTAGGCATCTTCGTCCCCCTCATAGTGGACCAGACCTCCGCCAATCTCGCGCGCACCCTCGGAGATGGTCATGATGGCATAGTTGCTGGGGTTGTTGTACTTGTCCTGGACAAGCAAGAGCGCCAATTTCTGAGTGTCAAAGGGCACCTCGGAGATGATAGCCCTGTCCACATCGGCCAGGTAAGCGGAGATGAGGGATGTTTCGCCCGAGTTGCGCCCAAAGAGCTCAATAATGGCGATCCGCTCATGGGAACCGCTGGGGGTGCGCAGATCGGTGATAATGTTCACGCTGCGCGTCACGGCCGTGGAAAACCCGATGCAGTAGTCGGTACCGTAGACGTCATTGTCCATCGTCTTGGGGATGGCCACCACCGGAAAGCCCTCCTGGTGTAGGCGGGCGGCGTACGAGAGGGTGTCGTCGCCTCCGATAGGCACGATGGCATCCAGTTCCAGGAACTCTATCACGTCGAGGACATAGGGCGTGAAATCGTAGATGGCCGTGTCGCCCTCGCCTTCCACGGGCTCGGCAGTACCTTCCAGGAAATCAGGCGTATCGGTCGCCGTTACCCGCTGCGGATTGGTGCGGGAGGTGTGCAGGAAGGTGCCGCCCGTGCGGTCGATGGTCCGCACTGAACTGCGCGTCAAAGGGATGATCAGATTCTTGCGGGCCTGGGGGCTATCCAGGTTGCACTGCAATAGCCCGCCCCAGCCCCGCCGGATGCCGAGCACGTCCCAACCACGGTCACTCGCCGCTTCCACCACGGCCTTGATGGCTGGGTTGAGGCCGGGGACGTCTCCTCCGCCTGTTAGAATGCCCATTTTTTTGCTTCTGACCATCTCTTCTCCTCCACTGACTCTGACAACCTCCCCACCGGGGGAGGCATCAGCTACTGGTACCCACTCAGCTATCGGGCGCCGGTCAGCTATTCGGACCTGGTCAGCCCTTGTATCTCTCGCAGGTTTGAGCCTCTGAAGAGGGAGCCTGCCCCTCGTGCAGTGACAGGGCATCTCCCGGATGCCGGCAGGCCGCAATACTCGTTCGTAGTAGGCATCTGAGCCATTCGTGGTACGCGGGCTCGCAGAGCGACCGTCAGTGT